>CAZJVL010000032.1:0-4853 GCA_964549875.1 uncultured Candidatus Saccharibacteria bacterium | reverse complement strand
GGTTTAATTGCTATTTCCTGCTTTTCAACCCCTGTCCTTTTAATCGTTAAATAGTTAACTGACAAAAGAATTTGAAGCAAAATCCAACTCAAAAAGACGAGAGCAATGGAAAAGAAAATATTTATAAATCTCAAAATGCTCAATAACAACAGAAAAATAATAAAAACTAAACCGGCTTTTAAGGGAAGAGAAATTGTCTGCCAGCGGGTTTTTATCCAATCTGTTATCAAAGATGATATTTTTTCTTCGCCGGTTAAAGACAAACCTAAAAGCTGGGAAATTTTAGATTTTGTCTCGGTTAAAACTTCCTTCATCAGGGCATCATCAACAACAGCGGCTTCTTCCATACCACTAGTTAAACCAAACATCTGTTTTTCTATATAACTTTTTAATATCTCGTCTACGGTTTGATTCAGCTGAATACCAAAAATACTTTGAGTTTCTTCATTTGTAGAAATAGTAGAATTAATCGTTGCTTCTGCCACCGCTTCCTCAGCACTCTGTTTTATTAGCTCCGGTTCCCCTTGAAACTTGCCCTGAAAATAAAATAAACTAAGCAAAATAATTACCAAACTTAAAAGTATCTGCAATGATCCCTGGGAAACAATCCGTCTCCACTTAATACCCAATAGGTTATTACTTTCGCCTTTAATGTTTGCCCTTGAAAGTAAAAAGAGTAAAAATATAAGTCCGGAGACAATAAATAAGTAAATGTCCCATTGGGCTTTCAATATAAAAGGCAAAAATGGCGCTAAGCTAATAACCAAATTCCAAAGCAAAAAATGATAAATAGGAATAACTAGAAAAAATATCGGTAATAAAGAAAATCCTATCGTCCAAAATACAATAGTCAATACTAATAAATTAACATTAGAAAAATCATTCAAAAAACCAGTCAAAAAAACAGACCCTAAAACAAAAGAGACTATAATTATAATAGCTAAAATAGATTTCTTAAGAAATAAAGTTCTGCCTTGATGAGCTAATTGATAAGCCTTATAAAAATTAGATGTCTCTTGAGCCATTGGTAAAATTATATCACAAACTTACTTTTCCTCAAAATCGGCGTCTTTTGCTTCGTCTGTCGGCTTTTCTCTTTTTTGCTCTTCATCTGAAACTTCTCCCTCCTTATCCCCTGCTTCTGATTTTTGTTCTTTTGATTGGTCTTGTTTATAAAGATGGACGCCTATTTCTGAAACCACTTGCGAAAGTTCTGTCATTAATCTTTTGATTTCATCAGTATCATCTTTTTGAAGCGCTTCTTTTGTTTCTTTGATTTTTTCCTCAACTTTGGTTTTTAAATCTGCGGGAATTTTTTCACCTGCTTCCTGAAGACTTTTTTCCGCGCTATAAATTAACGCCTCAGCATTATTTTTTATTTCAATGCTTTGCTTTTTCTTCTCATCTTCCTCTTGATGAATTTCTGCCTCTTTTTTTAATTTTTCTACCTCTTCTTTTGACAATCCTGAAGACCCTTCAATGCGAATAGATTGCTCTTTTCCAGTTGCTTTATCTTTGGCAATAACATTTAAAATTCCATTGGCATCTAAATCAAAAATCACTTCTATTTGAGGTATGCCGCGAGGAGCAGGAGGAATACCGTCTAAAATAAACCTCCCTAATGATTTATTGTCAGCTGCCATTGGCCTTTCTCCTTGAAGAACATGAACCTCGACCGAGGTTTGATTATCGCTAGCCGTAGAAAATATCTGGCTTTTGCTAACCGGAATAGTGGTATTTTTAGGAATGAGAATAGTATTGACGCCACCTAAAGTCTCTATCCCTAAAGAAAGCGGCGTCACGTCTAACAATAAAACATCTTTCATTTCGCCAGCGAGAATGCCAGCTTGAATAGCGGCGCCAACAGCAACAACTTCATCTGGATTGATTTCTTTATTTGGCTCTTTACCAAATAATTTTTTAACCTCTTCCTGAATTTTAGGCATTCTTGTTTGCCCACCCACCAAAACCACTTCTTCAATATCGGAAATTTTTAAACCGCATTCATTTAATGTCTGTTTTGTTAATTCAATTGATTTTTTAATATATTCATCAACTAATTCTTCTAATTTAGAACGGCTTAAAGAATAAGAGAGGTGCTTGGGGCCAGAAGCGCCAGAAGTAATAAAAGGAAGATTAATTTCTACCTGCAAAGTGGAAGAAAGCTCTTTTTTAGCCCTCTCTGCCGCCTCTTTAATTCTTTGAAGCGCCAATGGATCTTTGCTCAAATCAATGCCTTCGTCTTTTTTGAAGTTTTTAATTACCCAATCCATTATTTTCTGGTCAAAATCGTCGCCGCCTAAATGAGTATCACCGCCAGTGCCTTTAACTTCTATCGTCTCTGGGCTAACGTAAAGAATAGAAATATCAAAAGTTCCTCCTCCAAAATCATAAACCACTATTTCCTGATCTTTCTTTTTATCCAAACCATAAGCCAAGGCAGCTGCTGTTGGTTCATTTATCACTCTTTTAACATTAAGACCAGCTATTTCGCCGGCGTCTTTTGTTGCTTTTCTCTGGCTGTCATCAAAATAAGCCGGACAAGTAATAACTGCATCCGTAATTTTTTCCCCTAATTTTGACTCAGCATCTGTTTTCAATTTTTGTAAAATCATTGCCGAAATCTCTTGAGGTTTATACCAACGGTCTCCCATTTTAATCTCTACGCCTCCATTGGCGTCTTCTCTAATTTCATAAGACAAGAGATCTTTGTCTTTTTGAACAATAGGATCGGAAAATTTTCTTCCAATCAATCTTTTAACTGAATAAATCGTATCTTTGGGATTAGTAATTGCCTGACGGCGAGCCAAAGTCCCAACTAATCTTTCCCCGCTTTTAGAAAAAGCAACCATTGAAGCGGTTGTCCTTTCACCTTCGGCATTTTCTATAATTTTTGGCTGACCGCCTTCTATAGTTGCCATTGCAGAAAAAGTTGTTCCTAAATCTATTCCTAATATTTTTGCCATAGTAGTAAATAAATTGTTAAATTGTTAAATTTGTTAAATTGTTTTACTTTTTAACCCTTCAACTACGCTTAATCCGTGAGACTGTATTCAGATCCTTCGCCTTCGGCTCAGGATGACAGCGTAGCTGTCAATTTTTAATTTTTAATTCCCTTTGTCACACTGACTCTACATGGACGAATTATTTTTCCATTGAGCATATATCCTTTTTCTAACATTTCTACAACTGTATGAGGATGAAATTTTTCATTTTCAACCTCAATTATTGCTTCCTGAAAACTTGGATTAAAATCTTCTCCTGGCTTGGCTTCTATAATTTCAACCCCTTCTTTTTTCAAAATATCTTCTAATTGATCTTTGATTAAATAAATCCCTTTCAAATAACTTTCATTTTTCCATTCATTGTCTTTCTCCCCTTTAAGAAGGCTTTGAATTGCCAGATCAAAACTATCCAACACCATTATCAGAGACTTGATCAATCTTTCATTGGAAAAATTTATTACTTCTTTAAACCTTTCTTTTTCATCTTTCTTGTAGTTTATAAAATCCGCTCTTTCTTTCTGCCAGCCTTTTAAATACTCATCTCTCTCTGCCTTTAATTTTTCAATTTCTTGACGCCAGCCAGTATTTTCTTTTGATTGCTTTAAAGGGCTTACATCTTGACCCTTTTCTTTATTTTTATTATTTTCTTCTGCCATAAGCTATAAAATAATTAATCATTGATAATACAAAATCACAAAGAACTAAAATAACTCAGGTAGTTAAATTAGTTAGAGCTTTGAGGATCGCGATATTTTTATCATAAAGCATTCTCTTCGGCCCTAAAATGCCAAAAATTGCTTTGGGTTGCGAAAGAGAGGTCAAAAGAGAACTAAATTGGTCTGATTTTATCAAAGGGTTCTCCCTGCCAATTAAAACTAATGGGGACTGAGTTATTTTTATGTTTTTTACTTTCTGATCTAGCTGTTCTAAAGATTCTGCAATTGCCTGAAGCAACTTTGAATTCAACAGTTCTTCAACTGCCATTTCAGCAAACATATATTTAAGCCCTTGCTTGATTAATTCGTCTTCTTGAAATAAATAGCAAAAACAAAACGCGCGGCTTTCTTCTGATACTAAGGATACCAGTTCTTTGACTCTTTTTGTATAATTCTGGCTATTGGCTGGCGATTTTAATTTGATTTTTGAGAGTTGATTTGAGAATTTTTTTTCCCAGTGACTCAAAAAATCCTTTTCCTCGTCAAAAATTATTTTGATAAACAATTTCCAAGCTTTATCTGTCGGAATACGCCCGCTTGAAATATAAGGCTTAAAGAGATAACCTTTCTCTGTTAAAAATGCAAAATGATTTCTAATTGTAGCCGAACTCACTCCAAAACAATATCTCGCATTTAGAAGCTGAGAAGCAACTGGTTCACCAGTCAGGGTATACTCTTCAATCAAAGCCCTGAGGATGAGGTCCTTCTGGCATTTGCTTTTACCTGTTTTAGTTTTTTCAATTTTAATTTTGGTAATCATTAAACCACCATTGCTATTTTACTATTTTACTACTTAGCAATCAAATGTCAAGAGTGCTAACTGACATAAACTGAATATTCCTTCCTTCACTCCTACATTCCAGCAGAGACAAACAATACTCACTCACTCGGGAAGCCTTCCAGAATCCGCTTCGCTCGTTCTGGCTTTCCTCTCGTTCGTTTCGTTTGTTTGTATCTCTGCTTCCATTAATGTCGTTCAGAAAGGAATATTCAGTTTACTAATTAAATAGTAAAAAGGCGAGGAGATGTTGTTGAAAAAACCGTCGCGCAGGCCGAGCCCCGAAGGAGAAACCTTAAGTTTCCCTACGGGGTAAACGGGCAAAAGAGCGCTTGCCCCGTAGTGAACGCGAAG
>CAZJVL010000031.1:0-5002 GCA_964549875.1 uncultured Candidatus Saccharibacteria bacterium | reverse complement strand
ATGAACATAAAAAAAATACTTTTGATAATATTGGGAATTTTATTTATTATCTTGGGAATTTATGGACTAATTGTTTGGTGGTGGCCACTTTTTGTAAAGATATTTTTGGGTTGTCTCGGTCCTATTTTACTTTTTGCCGGAATAATTCTTATCTTTATTGGCAGAGAAGAATAGAAAAAAAGACAATAAATTAGATAGCGATGAAAAATTGGGCGAGAAAATTTAATCCTCATAAAACAGCCTACCGGACACCATCGTCATTTAAAATACGGAAAATAAGTAAAGTAAAAAAGACTAAAATTAAAGCAAGAAAAGCCTTATGAAAAAAGCTATCCTTTATAAAAAATTGGCAAATGGCAGAGTAGGTTGTCTTGCTTGCTCACATCAATGTCTTATTGCTGATGGCAAGACTGGCATTTGTGGAGTGCGTCAGAATATAGATGGCGAACTTTATGTTTTGGTTTATGGCAAACCCATTAGCGTTAACATAGATCCCATTGAAAAAAAACCTTTGTTCCACTTTTTACCGGGGCAAAAAGCTTTTTCTTTAGGAACAGTCGGATGTAATTTTAGTTGTGATTTTTGTCAAAATTGGGAAATCTCCCAATTCCCCAAAAGCCAAGATACAGAATACCGAATGCAAAATACAGATTTTTATGGTGAAGACTGGCCTCCTTTAAAAATTGTAGATTATTGTCAAGATAATAAAATTCCGATTATCGCTTATACGTATAATGAGCCTACTATTTGGACAGAGTATGCTTATGATATAATGAAATTAGCCAAAGAAGAGGGGATTAAAAATGTTTGGGTTTCCAATGGTTTTATGAGCGAGAAGACGCTTAGCTTAATCAGCCCTTATCTCGATGCCATCAATATAGATTTAAAAAGTTTCTCTCCTGATTTTTATAAGAAGATTTGTCATGGCCTTTTAGAACCAGTAAAAGAAAATATTAAAAGAATTTGGCAAAAAAAGATTTGGATAGAGGTGACTAGTTTAATTATTCCGGGCATTAATAACTCAGATAAAGAACTCCAGCAAATAGCTGAATTTTTGAAAGATATTTCCATTGATCTTCCTTGGCATATCTCCGCTTTTTATCCAAGTTACAAAATGACAGATATTATCCCAACGCCAAAAGAAGATTTAATTAGAGCTTACAAAATCGGCAAGAATGCCGGTTTAAACTATGTTTATACCGGCAACATACCAGATATTGATTATGAAAGCACTTTTTGTCCAAAATGCCATACAAACATAATTGAGAGACGAGGTATAGAAATGATGAAAAATGATTTAAAAAATGGAGAATGTCCAAAATGTGGCTATAAAATACAAGGAAAGTGGGAAATATAATTCAAAAATCAAAAAGCAAAAATCAAAATTACAAGTCAAAATCCAAAAATACTTAATATTTAATTTTTTCTTTTATGTATCTACGAAGCCCAGTTGTTGCCGGCACTTTCTATCCTGAGGACCCTGAAGAACTCAAAAACATGGTTCAGGGATTTTTAAGAGAAGCCATAGTCGGAAAACAAAAAGTTGATGTTAAAGCGTTAATTGTTCCTCATGCTGGTTATGTTTATTCTGGGCCAGTGGCTGGTTATGGATTTAAGATATTGGAACAGCATTCTTTTAAAACTGTAATTCTTTTAGGGCCCAGCCACCATTTTGTTTTTACTGGATTGGCGGCGGCTGTTGAGGATTATTGGGAAACACCTTTGGGGAGAATAAAAGTTTTATCTAAAAATAATTTTTTGTCATTAAAGAATAAAAAAGAAATTATTGAGTCAGCTGAAATTCACAAGCCAGAACATTGTTTGGAAGTCCAGCTGCCTTTTTTACAAATGGTTTTAAAAGATTTTCTAATTTTTCCTTTATTAACCGGCGAGATTAACGCTGAAAAAGCGGCGAAAATACTAATGCCTTTAATTGATTCCCAAACTTTAATTATCGTTAGTTCGGATCTCAGTCATTATTTGCCTTATTCCCAAGCTAAAATGGTAGATAAGGTAACTATCGACGCTATTCTTTCCAATGATATTCCCCGTTTTAACGAATACGGGGAGGCCTGCGGCAAAAAACCAATTGAAATTTTATTATATATCGCCCAACAAAAAAAGTGGCAATCTAAACTTTTGTGCGCGATGAATTCAGAGGAAACAGTGGGAGGTATTTGCTCACCAAAAAGAATTTCAAAAGAAATCGGTCAAGTGGTAGGGTATGCCAGCCTCGCGTATTATGAACCAAAAAAATAAAAAATATCTTTTACAGTTATCTCGAAGAACTCTTGAAAAATATTTTCAAAGCAAAGAGATTCTTCAAGTAGAAGAAGATGACCTGCCAAACTCTTTAAAAGAAATGAAGGGAGTTTTCATCTCCTTATGGAAAAATCAGTCTTTAAGAGGCTGTATTGGTAATTTAGAAGGGAAAAAACCAATTATTGAAGCAGTAATTGAGAACAGTTTAGCCAGCGCTTTATTTGATCCTCGCTTTTCCCCTCTAACAGAAGAAGAACTAGCAGATATTAAAATAGAAATTTCCATAATTGAACCATTAAAGAGATTACCGCATTTTGAAAAAGCCGAAGATTTATTAAATTATCTGGCAAAAAATAAACCGGGGTTGTTAATAAAAAAAGGCGCTTTGGAAGCCACTTTTTTACCACAGGTTTGGGAAGAATTAAATTCCCCAGAACTTTTCCTTTCCAATTTATGCCAAAAAGCAGGCTTGGCGCCAGATGAATGGAAAAAGATGAATTTAGAAATGTTTGAATATCAGGCAGATGTATTTAAGGAATAATAGCTCAGGAATTTTCTCTAAATAAATAAGGGTAAATTAAATTTCTTAAAAATTGAGGGCTAACACCGGGGCATTCGGTGGGCTCTTTTTTAAGATCTATTTCTTGATGGCCCTTTATAAAATTTTCTGTCCATTCGCGACCGGCTAAATTAGGTTTTCGTAAATAAAATTGCTTTTTTGAAAAATCAAATTGATATTCTTTTGCTAAATACTGAATTAAATTTACTAAAGATTTTTGCATTGAAGAATTAAACTCATCATGGCCGGCCCGAAAATCACCCATTAAGGCAATGGCAAGAGTAGCATTATTATGGCCGTAAGAATGACTGCCAATAGCATATTTTCCTCCTAAACTGCCTTCATAAATTCGACCAGCGCCATCGATTAAATAATGATAACCAATATCTTGCCATTTTCTCTGAATCGCTTGCATTAAATAAATTCTTTGTAATTCCTGTTTAGAATCTTCAAAACTTAAAGTGAATTTTCCTGCTGTATGGTGAATAATAATTTCTTCAACCGGTAAATAATAATATCTTAAATTATTTTCTTTTTCGCGGCTTTGGAGAAAAAAATTGTCAATTAGCTGGAAATTTTGCTTATAATTTAGCGCCAATTCTTTCGCTGTCCAATACTCTTGCTGGGAGAAACTATCTTCAGCGTCATATTCTTCTCTGTAGCAAAAATTGTTCTGGCAAAAATTATTAATAAAATCTAAGGAAGCATACTCATTGGCTGCTCCCCACTGCTGACGACTGATAATGTTAATTGTTTCATCTCCCAAGAGCCGCTCGCCAAAACTTTTATAAAAATTAGTCAAATTAATATGCTGGGGAATATCAAAATTCAGATTTTTCAAATCAATATCTGGGCAGGCAGAATCTTGAATAGCTTCCGGCTCTAATTGAAATAGAGAGGAAGTTAAAACTTCGTTTTTCTTTGATTCTAAATTAATTGTATTAATTGTTAATCCAAAAACAATTAATAGGCTAATCGCTGAAACGATTAAAATATAATGAGATTTTTTTGACTTGGCAATCATTTTAAAATTTGATTAAGAATCCAATTATTCCCCCGAAGAAAATCCTCACTAGGCATTGTTTGCTTTCCTGCTGGTTTAATTTGTTCGATCACATAAAATCCTTGGCCGCATTTAACTGCCATTTTCCCCTCTAAATCAAAAACTTTTCCCGGAGAACTTTGCGACTCCTCTAAAGATTTATCATTTTTTTCCGGGTAACCTTTAATTATTTTCAGAATTATCTCTTCATTCTTCTGGTGTTGAGCTTTGGTAAAAACGCCGGGCTGAGGATTAAAAGCGCGTACTTTACGATCTATTTCTATGCTTGATTTATTCCAGTCAATTTTCTCATCTTCTTTAGTAATTTTATGGCAATAGCTTGCCAAAGAATGATTCTGCGGCATTGTTTTAATTTCTCCTTTTAGCCATCGTGGAACATCTTTAATTATAAGATTTGCTCCTAATTCTGCCAATTCTTTTAATAATTCAGAATAAGTAATTCTAGTATTCTGTATTCTGTATTCTGTATTCTGTATTATTGGTCCATGATCTATCTCTTCGTCCATTAAAAATAAAGTAACTCCAGTTTTATCATCGCCAGCCAAAATGGCTGATTGAATGGGTGTAGCACCTCGCCATCGCGGCAAAAGCGAGGGATGAAGATTGATAAATCCTTTTGGCGGTATCATCAGCAATTCAGAAGGGATAATTTTGCCATATGCGGTTAAAATAACAAACTCGGGCTTTAAATTTTTAAACTCAGCAATAAATTTTGCATCTTTTAAGTTTTCTGGGGCAAGAACAAGAATATCATTTTGCTTTGCCAAATTATAAACAGGAGTCGGGGAAACAATTTTTTTTCTTCCTTTTGGCCTCGGCGGATTAGTTACTACCAAAACCGGCTTCATCTCAGATTGAAGAAGTTTTTCAAGCACTATTTTTGCGAACTCTGAAGAACCAAAAAATACAAAACGCATGGTAATAAAAAAATCAAAAATCAAAAATCAAAAATCAAAATGACAATATAAAAGTATAAATTCTAAATCCTAAACTCTAAATCCTAAACAAATTACAAATTACAAATTATAAACAAATTCCAAATTCCAAATTACAAATTACAAACATAATATAAATTCAAAAATCAAAAGCTTGTCCTGAGCAAAGTCGAAGGATCAAAA
>CAZJVL010000030.1:0-5058 GCA_964549875.1 uncultured Candidatus Saccharibacteria bacterium | reverse complement strand
AGAGATCCTTCGGCCTTAACGGCCTCAGGATGACAGCTACGCTGTCAATTTTTAATTTTAAAACTGTTTGGAATTTGTAATTTGTAATTTGTAATTTGTTTAGGGTTTCGGATTTATGGTTTTAAGCTATTTTAAGTATCTTATATTTTACCTCACCTTGGGGGGTTTTGACAAGTATTATCTCTCCTTTTTTGCCTCCTAAAAATGCGCGCCCAAGCGGTGATTCATTAGAAATCTTTCCCTCCAAAGGATTGGCTTCCTCTGACCCAACAATTGTAAAAGACCTCTTGGCTTTTGACCTGTCTTCAATATTCTCTACTTCTATTTTTGAGCCTATTGTAACCTTGCCATTATTTTTTGGGGAATGGCGAATAATAGAAGCATCTTTTAGAAACAGTTCTATTTCTAAAATTCTGGATTCTAATGCTTCTTGCAATTCTTTGGCGTCTTGATAAGCCGCATTTTCTGATAAATCACCTAATTCTTTCGCTTCCTGTAATAAAGCTGCCACCTCTTTTCTTCTTTTAGTTTTTAATTCATGGAGCTCTTCTTCCAGAGCTTTGTATCTTTCTGAGGTTACGTAATTTTTTGGACTGACATAATTTTCCTCCATATTTCAATAAAATAAAAATTAAAAATACTAATCTTCTGAATTAATTCTATTGTCCCAATACCACTCTAAAATTTCTGCCACGACTGGTAAAGTAGCTACTACTGTTGAACGCGGACTCTCAATAAGAACTAAAATGACAATTTGCGGGTCTTCATAAGGAGCGTAAGCGCCAAATATGGTATGATACGTCTCTTTGCCGGCTACATAAACTTTCGGCGAGCCGCTTTTACCCGCTACTTCAAAAGGCAAACTCTTCAAAGAAGTAGCCGTGCCCGACAAAACCACTTCTCTCATTCCTTCTTGAACAATTTTTAAATTCTCCGGTGAAACATTCAAATTTAATTTTTCTTTTGGCACTTCTGTCTTTAAAAGATGAGGCTGCATTAAAACCCCGTCATTAGCAATGGTAGCAACATAACTAGCCATTTGTATCGGCGTCAAGGCAAGTCCGCCTTCACCAATGGAAATATTATAAGTATCGCCCAATTTCCAAAGTGGATCATTTGGCCGATTTTTAGCCAGCCATTCAGTATCAGGAAGAACCGAAGCGGCCTCTCCAAACAAATCAATGCCTAATTTTTTATCCAGCCCAAAGGCCTGCCAATATTTTTGAATCTTGGATAAACCCAAGCCGTCTATTTCTTTCCAGCCGCCGCCCAACGCCCAAAAATAAACATTGCAGGAAACAGCAATCGCTTCTCTCATATCCACCCAACCATGATCAGCCCAATCCCTAAAAATCCACTTTTCTTTTGGATCATAAGGACTAGTAATAACTATCTCTCCTTCGGTAAATAATTCATATTCTGGATCAATTATTTCTTCTTCCAATGCCGCCACTGCTATTAATAATTTTATTAAAGATCCCGGGGGGTATAAACCGCTTACCGCTCGATTAAAAAATGGCATTAAAGGACTCTCAAGGTATTTATTGATTAAATCAACCGGAGAGCCCTGAGTCAAAACATTAGGATCAAAACTCGGGATGCTGATTAAAGAAAGTATTTCTCCAGTTCTGGGGTCTAAAGCAATTCCGGCGCCACCAGAACTGCCAGTATCTTCAATTCTCTTTTTTAAAGAATTATAAAACACCAATTGTAAATCTTTATCCAAAGTAGTTATAATATCGCTCCCCTTCTGAGGATCAAGAGAACCTAAATTTTTCTGAACATTTAACTGCGCGTCTACCTCAACTATTTTCTGGCCAGCTTTACCTTGAAGCATACTCTCATAATAGGCCTCTAAACCATCTTTTCCCACCATGCTCGTTAAAGGATAGTTTTTGTATTTTTCCAAATCTTTGGATGAAATTTTGCCGATATAGCCCAAAACATGAGCAAAGGCCTCACCATAAGGATAATTACGGCTATAATCGGCAATGATACTAAAACCAGAATTTGTTTCTGTTATTGTCTCAAATAACCTCACCTCATCTACTGTCAAGTTTGGCTTTATTAAAATCGGCTCTAATGGATGATAATACTGACGGCTTTGCAAAAGCGTTTCTATCTCGTTTTGGTCTGCATCAAAAATAGCTGCTATTTTTCCTATTAATTCCTTTCTTTCCTTCTCGCTTCGGGGCATTTCTGAAGGAATCATTACCAAGCTATAAGAAGAACTATTAAAAACCAAAGGTTCTTGAAACCTATCATAAATTATCCCCCGGGGAGCGTTAACAATATAATGATAAGTGCTGTTATTTTCAGCTCTCTTTTGATAGTTGCTTCCTTCTATCGCCTGAAGATAAAAAACGCGGGAAAAAATTATCAAAAAAAGAATTAAACTAACAAAAAAAACACGTTTAATCACCGAAGCAGAAATCGGCGCCTCCAAACTTTCTAAATCTTTTTCAGCCGCTTCTTTCGTTTTTTTATCCAGCAAAACTTCTTCAGGATCAAGGAAGTATCCTTTTCTCTTTATATAAAGATGTTTTTTAATCATATCTTTATTTCATTAGAAATTTGCGTCTTTCCCAATAAAAAGCATAAAAGAGTATAACCTATCAAGGAAAACATCAGCTGCCCTAAAATAATGGCGTTAAAACTTAAATTTTGAAAAGCAAGATTTAAAATCAATAATCCCAAAAAATAAGCAAGAATAATCGCATTGCCCATAATTAATTTTGGGACAAAATATGATTTTTCAAAAAACTTTACTAATCCATAACCAATGCTAAAACATAAGATTAAAAGAATAAAATGAACGCCCCAAGAAAAGCTGGAAAAAGTGTCAAAAATAATTGAAGACAAAAAAATCAAAACGAACAAGTAGGAAAAAGGAAAATTGAAAAATGTAAAAATTAAAAAAATTAAAACAAGATTTAAAAAAGGAGATGGGGATGTCGCGCTGCCAAAATATAGCTGAATGAAAATAACTGCCAGAAAAATTAAAAAATTAAGAAGATAATGTTTGGTCATATAAAGTAAGAGTTATAAGGAAGGAATAATATCTTTAATAATCAGGACAGAAGGCAGCGGCAAAGAATTCATTAAGGGCTCTAAAATAAATTCTTTCATCGCGCTTGTTTCTGCGGCTGGATCGGCCTTTTTCACTCTAGCCACTGCTAATCCTTTGAGAAAATAGGCATTTTCATTAGAGGTAACAAAGATATCACCCGCCTTGATATCTGAATCATAAGGCACTAATTTTAAACGAAAATTTCCCCTCTCGTCAATTTCAGCTACCGCTAAAACAGAGGAACGTAAATTCTCAACACTAATTTTCATCTGGGGCCGAAATATTGATTCACCGCGGCAATAATTATCAAAACATTCCACTAACCTCCCAACTAAGGCCTTGTTTTCCGTTATCACATTCATTCCTTCTAGCAATCCTGCTTTTAATCCCTTATTAACCCAAAAAGAACCTGTTAACCCCGAAGGGTCAATCAGAACAATCTCCGCCATTTCCAAAGACCAATCTGTTTCCTCTTTTATTTTTAAAGCTTCTTTTAACAAACGATTTTCTTCTGAATATTTTTTGAAATCCTGAAGTTTATTAATCAAATTAACATTTTCTAATTCAAGCGCCGCTAATTTTTTTCTTAAATCATTAAAATGCAAAAGATCGTCAAACCATCTTCTTAAATTTGTCAGATAATTTCCCGCTGTTTTGCTGGAATTTACAGCAAAAACAACTTTTGGTTTTAAAAAATCCTCTAAACAAAGATAGGATTGAATTAACAAAATACTAGTGATTAAAACAATCACTAGTAGAGTGAAGAAACGGAAGTTATTCGTTCTCTTTGTTTTCATTAAATTTTGACTAAAGAGGCGGGTTTTCCCGAATAATATTAGTGAGAAGATCTTTAGAACCTTGAATATCTTCTAAAATGATACCGATGCCTCTAATTACTGAAGTAATCGGGTCTTCAATAAATTTAACCGGCAAATCAAGCGAATCTGTCAATAATTTATCAAATCCCTTTAATAAGCTTGTTCCCCCAGAAAGAATAATTCCTGTTTCCATAATATCTCCAATTAATTCAGGCGGGGTTAATTCAATGGTATCTTTGATAACATCAATAATTTTTTCCAAAGAGGGACTGATAGCTTCGCGAATATCATCTTCTTTCACTTTAATCTCTTTGGGCAATCCTCGCATCAGATCGCGTCCTTTTACATTCATTTCTTGTTTTGTGCCTAAATCAACTGCTGATCCGATAAAAATTTTAACCCGCTCAGCTGTTTTTTCTCCGATAGATAATTTGTACTTATCACGGAAGTAATAAATAATATCTTCATTTAATTTATCTCCGGCTACCCGTAAACTTTTTGAAACGACTACTCCCCCTAAGGAAATAACAGCCACTTCAGTGCTGCCGCCTCCAATATCAACTATAAAAGCTCCTTTTGATTCTTTTATTTCTAATTGAGCGCCTAAAGCGACCGCTATTGGTTCTTCAATTAAATAAACTTCTTTTGCCCCGGCGCTCCGAGCGACATCTTCAACCGCTCTTTTCTCAACCTCAGTGCCTCCGGTTGGGACCCCAATCACTAAACGAGACCAATCAAAAATGCGCCCCCAAATTCCTCCTGTTTTGGCTTTTTCCAAAAAATAATGAAGCATCTTTTCAGTCACCTCAAAATCAGATATAACGCCGCTGCTTAATGGCTTGACAGCATTGATATGAAGCGGCGTTTTTCCCAACATTTCTTCTGCTTCGCGGCCAATGGCAAGAATTTGACCTGTTTTGTTATTTGTGGCCACAACCGTTGGCTCATTAACTATTATTCCCTTGCCTTTGAGATATACCAATGTTTTACTGGTTCCCAAGTCAACGCCAATATTATTAAAAAATTTTTGTGTAAAATCTTTTGGCATTATAAATTAATTTTTAATTTACAATTTACCCCAGTAGTAGAACGCTTTGCGTTCACTACAGGGCAAGCAATTTTCAATCAATTTTCAATTTACAATTTTCAATTTTTAAACAGTTTGGAATT
>CAZJVL010000029.1:0-5256 GCA_964549875.1 uncultured Candidatus Saccharibacteria bacterium | reverse complement strand
GATGAACCCTTGTCCTTGCGGCTATTTTGGAGATCGACAGAAAGAATGCCATTGTAGCCCTGGCGAAATTATTCGCTATCGGAAGAAAATTTCCGGCCCTCTTTTAGATAGAATTGATATCATCATCGAAGTACCTCGTTTATCTTTTCAAGAAATAGACAACCAAAAACCTCTTGAAAACTCTGCTTCAATGCAAAACAAAGTAGCTTTTGCCCAAAAAATACAAGAACAAAGATTTAGCAAGCGAAACCAAAGAAAGAAAACAAGTTTTCCTATCTACACTAATGGCGAAATGGACATTGACGATATTGAAGAATTTTGCTTGGTAGATCAAGAGGGTAAAAATTTACTGAAGCAAGCTGTCAGTAAATATTCTTTATCCCCCAGAAGCTATCATCGAATTTTAAAAATCAGCCGTACAATAGCTGATTCAGAGAACAAAGAAATAATTGGGTCTGATGAAGTTGCTGAAGCCCTGCAATATAAAACTGATTTTTCTTGGGATCAATATTATTAGCTTATTTTACAAAAGGATTCTGCGCTCCCCGCACCTCAAAATGCAAATGGCAGCCGTTGGAATTTCCTGTATCTCCCATCCGTCCAATCAAATCCCCTTTGTAAACTTTATCTCCTTCTGCGACTGAAACTTCATTAAGATGAGCATAAACTGTAATCGTGGCATTATAATGCTGGATTTTTACCATATTCCCATATCCTAAATTATAGGCGCCTGCTCCTTTAGCTTCTGTTATTATCCCATCAGCAGCAGCATAAACAGGACTGCCGCAGGAATTAATTATATCAACCGCGTTATAATAATGAAGTATCCCTTTATTCCAACCCCCAGAAACAGGATAAGCAAAAAAATCTTTATAATTTGGCCAGAGGCTTACATCTTCTGTCATTGGTTTTAATCCAGACGAAGAAGATTTCTGGCTTGTTGAAGAATTGGCCGCGGCAAGCACTCCACCAGGAATAATTAATTCCTGACCTATTTGGATAGAACCCTCATCTTTTAAATCGTTAAAATTAATAATCTCATCAATTGACGCTTTGTATTTTGAAGCTATTATTGATAAGCTTTCTCCTTTTTTCACTTTATGGATAACTCCGGAGACTGGTAAAATAATAAGTTCTTGGCCGGGCTTAATTACAGAATTAAAATTGAGATTATTCGCCCATAAAACCGTGTTTAAACTAATATCAAAATTAGCTGCGATTTTGCCGGGACTATCTCCTTCTTTTACAAGATAATTAATTATGGTATTTCTTCTGGCGGCAGGTAATAAAAATTCAGCTGGAGAATTAACCGCCAATAAATTACTCCCATCAATGACAGTAATGTAATTTATGGGGTCTTCCTCACTATCGCCATTAATACCATTTTCCATAATCTGTCCTCCATCAGCAGCTATACACTCTGTATAAGCATAAGCGGTTTTAGTGAGTAAATTAGCCTGAGTAAACGCTGGATAGCCGCCTTCTTTTATTAAAAAACTTTCTCCCTGTTGTTGGACAACCATTATCTGAGACGAAAGATAAGAATTCCCCAAAAAGAGGGAGAAGATAGATAAACTAACAATTATCTGAAATAAAGGCAAAGATACTAGTTGTTGCTTCTTAATCAAGAGCAATAATCGATCTTTAACGGCCTTTATCTCTTTATTAAATTGTTTTTCCCAAGTAAAAATGTTAATTTATATAAATAACAGCGCTATTGAAAAGGCCTTTTAAAAGGCCTTAATCAATAAACATACATAATTGTAGCAAAACAATTTTGAAAGTCAACCCCCTAATACCAAATCCAAATCTATAATCTCGTTATTCTGCCAAATCCAAGGGTATGCTTATACAATTTATCATTTCTGTTTTTGAAATAACAGGGGTGCCGCCAGATAAGGCAAAATCGCGCAACCTAACTACTGTTGTCTTTGTTGGCAAATAAACACCCTTAACCACTCCAAAAGGCACTTCAGAACTTAACCAAATTTCTGTTTGGTATTCATCCACAAATTTTGCCACTTGAATTGTCTTGCCGCTTTCAGTTGTATAAGTCCCATAAGTGTAATCATTCATTGAACTATATTTGTGAGGGGTAAAAACCGACGGCAAATAATCTTTAAACTGAGGGAATATTAATTCCATCAAGCCGGCGCTGACGCAAGTAGTTTCTTCTCCTTGTTTCATTTTACTAACCATTTTTATAATCTCATCCGAGCTTTCATCATACCATATTTGAAGAACAGAACCTTTATCATTCCAAACATCAGCATCCACTTCAACGCCATATGCTAAAACCCCATCAATGGTTGTTTGACCTAAATAAATAGATCTCTGCAAACTCTCTTTACCTTCTTCATCTTTAATAATTAATTCTGACCAAGCTCCTTGTTGAGGACGGCGAAAACCAGTGTAAATATTTGTTTCCCATCCCCCATAAGTTAATTCAGTTTTTTTATCTTTATCTGATAAAATTATAATCAGAACTAAAACAACTATAAGAATAACCCCCAGAATAATAATTAAATTTTTATATTTTTTGTTCATCTTTTTTTTATATATTAATGTCATCTTGCCAACAATTATATTTTACTATTATTATTAACTTTGTCAAAGTATTTTATGCCATTTAACAGACGAAAAAAATTAGGCCAAGTTTTTCTCACAGACCATGCAGTAATTAAAAAAATCATTCAAGAAGGAGGAATAAGCAAAAAAGACCAAATCTTGGAAATTGGCCCTGGAAAAGGAGCTCTAACCCAAGCCCTTGTGGGAACAGGAGCCAATGTTATTGCCATTGAAAAAGATCCTGAACTTGTTCAGCTCCTGCAAAAGAAATTTAAAGATCAGTCAAATTTAAAAATCATTCAAGCAGACATTCGAGATTTTCTTCGATCCGATAATCGGCATACAGAATACAGTATACAGAATACAGAATACAAAGTTATTGGCAATATTCCTTATTATTTAACATCTCGTCTCCTGCGCTTGCTTTTGGAAAACTCAATCAAACCCGCTCTAATAATTTTAATGGTTCAAAAAGAAGTTGCCCAGAGAATAATTGCCAAGCCGCCAAAAATGAATCTTTTAGCTGCCTCTGTCCAATTTTATGCCAAACCAAAAATTATTTGTTATGTTTCTAAAACCGCTTTTTCTCCACAACCCAAAGTAGATTCTGCAATTATTAAAATAACGCCAATAAATGCAGACGAGAACACGGATGAACTACTGAAAAAAAACTTTTTTAAAGTCGTGAAAGCCGGATTTAAACAACCCAGAAAATTGCTCATAAACAACCTTTGCGCCAATCTTAAAATTAACAAAGAAATCGTCAGCAAGGCCTTAGAACAATTAAATATTCCCTTAGGCGCCAGGGCCCAAAATCTATCAGTAGAGGAATGGATCTGTTTGTCTTTATTATTAAAGTATAATAGTGTATAATTATATAAAATAATAGACAAAATACTATTTATAATTATTTTAATAATTTTTTAAAGTACTAAAAAATACTATGAAAACAAAACATATATTTAAAGTCGGGGTTTTAAGTATTATTCTTTTACTCTCATTAATAAACCCTGTTTTAAAATTTAATAATCAGCGAGTAAATGCCGCCCCTCTTCAAGAAGACCAACAAACAAATTCTGTTTCTCCTGATCAAGCAACTCTAGATTTATGTGTTAAGTTATACGACAACTATAAGCCTGCTGATATTGTTTCTGTTTTCGCATTTTATGATAAATGTTGTTCATCCAATTATAGTTGGCCTCAAGAAGATGAAAGAGATTTCGAAAAGCGGTGTAATAAAGCAAAAGGCATCGTGGATGTAGTCAATAAGCCAGAATACGGACTTATTCCCCCCACATCAGAACAAATAGAATCATTCATTAAAGAAGTGGATACTACTACTTTCTGCGACGAATTATATGGAAGCCATTGGTGGGAAGCTCCGCCTTTTGTAAGCAAAAACTGGTGGGGGCATATGTTTTGTACCCTCCAAGTATCAGCTATCAATGGTTTAGGAGAAATGTTTGGCTCAATGATAAAAGCGCTATCAGGATATATTACTTGGGCAATGCATCCCAACACCTATGGAGGATTTGTACAAAATAGCGCTGTTAGAGGGATTTGGGCTTTCTTGAAAGACCAGATGAACCTTATTTTAGTTTTAGTAGTGGTTATTATTGCTATAGCCACTATTTTGGGCGTCAAGAAATATCGCTGGCAGGAAACTCTTTGGAAACTTATAGTTGTGGCTCTTTTAATAAATTTTAGTTTAATAATTCCCGGTGTAATTTTAGATCTCTCTCATTTTCTCAGCTTCACTTTTATAAATTTAGCCACAATGGATGATGTTAATATTGCTGAATCAATCTTAAAAGCTATGCAAGCAGATACCATGGCCAAAGCAGATATGCTTGAATCGACTTTTGTTGTTGACATGAACAAAACTGACGAGACAACAGGCGAAAAAAACATTAATCCCTCGGGTTGGGGATTAGGTATGGGAAGAAGTCTTCTTGCCGCTGTTTCTATTATTTTAGTTGGATTATTCAGTATTATCAGCTTATTAGCTGTTTTGGGCGTGATGATTTTTCGCGCCTTTATGATTATTATTCTACTTTGCGTGAGCCCAGTTGTTTTTGCCGCTTGGATTTTCCCAGCCACAGAAAAATACTGGAAAATGTGGTGGAATCAATTTATTAAATGGTGTACTTTTCCCATTTTCTTTGCTCTGACACTTTATATGGGACTTTATGTGGCTAAAGAGATAACCATAGCCCCTGGCCCTGAAGGTGTTGGGATAATAGAAATAATCGTCCAATTAATCCTTTTTTCTATGTTTTTGGTTGGAGGATTAATCTTTTCAGTACAAGCAGGGGGAGCAACATCTCAAGCAGTCACTAAGCTATCCGGCAAGCTTGCTGTCGGCGCTGGAGCTTTATTAGGTACAAAAACCTTAAAAGGGATAACCGGCACAGGCGCATGGCAAAAAATCCAAAAAACACTAGAAGAAAGCAAAATTACCCCTCTCCATGATTTAGGCGTAAGTATAGGAGAGATACCTAAAAAAATTCGAGCAACAGAATTAAAAAGATTTGAAGATTACTATAAACACGCCTCTGATGAGCAGATTAGGCGTGATCTACAAGCTCATAAAGGAGACAAAGCAAGGGTTGCTGTTGGTCTTAATCAATTAGCAGAAAGAAAAAAAATAGATTATGACAAAGATTCAGAGTTTGTCAATATAGCCCG
>CAZJVL010000028.1:2466-5362 GCA_964549875.1 uncultured Candidatus Saccharibacteria bacterium | reverse complement strand
ATACAGAATACAGAATACAGTTTACTGTCATCCTGAGCCGAAGGCGAAGGATCTCTGAACTTGTTTCAGATGCATTCTCTTTTTCCTCGCATTCGCGAGAGATTCTTCCCCTTCGCTCAGAATAACAAAGAAAAATTAAACATTGAAAATTTAAAATTGATTGGAAAAAGAATAAAATAAATACAAAAAGAAAAAATATCGGAGAAAAATACTTTGGTCTTCTAAATATTCGTGTAAAAAATAGCACGAATTTAAATCGCAAAATAGATGGATGGATAAAAGGAATTTGTGAACAATGCGGGGATGGATAATGCGGGATAGTGCAATGGTAACACGCCACACTTTGGATGTGGAGTTCTTGGTTCGAATCCAAGTCCCGCAGCATAAATTTCAATTCAATTAAAAAGGGAACCACTGATGGTTCCCTGAATTTTTGATAAGTCCAATTTTAAGTTAAGGAGAAAATTTTTGAAACATTTGTTCAATTTTTTCTTCAATTTGGGGGCAGATTTCATCTAAGAAATATTTAAGGTCCCCTTGTTTTCTATGCATCCTTTGACACGCGAGGAGCAGATTATTGAGATAAATTCGCTTCGCGTTAAAATCCATCTTTTCAGGAATCCCATTTTTTAAAAAAATACAATCTGGCATTTTTTTCCCATCGTGTGGTCCTATTTTACACTTTGTACCATTTCCTTTATTGGATAAATTCTTACAGTTAATTTTAACTCTCATTATTTTCTCCTTTTCTTTTTTTTATTTTTTCTTTTTTTAATTCTTTTTCTTTTTCAATCTTTACTTTTCTTTCAATCTTTACTTTTCTAACTATAGAAAAAATTTTTATCTTCAGCCTTGAATTTCTAGTATTTTTTACATTCTTTAATAGAGTTCTTGCCATTATTCCTTTTTCATTTCGAATGATTTTTCCTCCTTTCTTTTTTATTTTTTAAAGGTGCGATATTGGCGCTCAAGGTGAAAGCTAGTATAAATCCGTGAGATGTTGCCTGATAATCAGGTAAATTCACAAATTTCACCTTGAGCACTTAATATTATACATAAACAATAAAATTTGTCAAGTTGAGAATATTCTTTTATAAAAGCTTGACATTATCGCTTGTTATTTTATAATGATATTTAAAATTTCTTTTAAAGTGGGCTAAGGTCGATTTTCGTTTTATATAATTAATCATTTTTTAAAAATATGAAATATAAATGCCAAAATTGCGATTATGTCTATGATGAGGAAAAAGAAGCGCTTGGTTTTGACAGCTTAGACATAGAATGGGTTTGTCCGAGATGCGGCGCCTCCAAATCAGATTTTGAATTATTGGTTGAAGAAGACGAGAAAATAGATTCTGATACCGAAGATGATGAGAGTTTTTCAGAGGGGGAATTAGAAGACGAAGATTTAGATGATGGCGGGTTTAAAGATGAGGATTATTAAATATGGAAAGAGAAGAAGCTTTGTTATTATTACAAGATAAAGTGAAAACGCCTAATTTAATTAAGCACTGTTTTGCTTGCGAGGCAGCAATGAGGGAGTTAGCCCGTTATTTCCAAGAAGATGAAGAAAAATGGGGATTGGCTGGATTACTGCACGACATTGATTATGAAGAAACAAAGAATAATCCTCAGAAGCACTCTTTGTTGGGAGCTGAGTATTTAGAGAAACAAAATATTGATGAAGAAATCATCAATGCGGTAAAAACTCATAATGAGATTCATGGAATCGCCCCAGAGACCAAAATGGCTAAAGCTCTTTTTTGTGTTGACCCGCTTACAGGTTTAATTGTAGCTGCTACTTTAGTTTTGCCATCTAAAAAAATAGAGGAAGTAACTACAGATAATGTTTTGAATCGTTTTCGGGAAAAAGGATTTGCTCGTGGCGCTAATCGCGAGATAATTAAACAATGCGAAATTCTTTTAGGGCTATCTCTGGAAAAATTTGTGGATTTAGTTCTCAAAGGGATGAAATCCGTCTCTTTAGATTTAGGTCTCTAATTTTTCCATTGACAAAAGGATAGTCTTTTTGTTAAACTAATAAAATGCCCAAAAGGGGCATTTTTAAAAAGCAATAACAATGGATAAAATAAAAAATTATCTTCAGCAGTCAGTTCAAGAATTGAAAAAAGTAAACTGGCCAACCCGCAAAGAAACAATTCGCTACACTTTAGGGGTTCTTGGCCTGTCTTTTATCGTTGCTGTTATTCTGGGTTTTATTGATTTCGGATTAATCCAGCTATTTGGTTTTATTATAAAATAACAACCTTAAATAATTTTTTTAATTTACTATCGTGCCGAAGCAGCAAATAAATTTAGGAAGAAATTGGTATGTAATTCATACTTATTCTGGGTATGAGGATGCAGTCGCCCGCAGTTTAAAACAGAGAGTGGATTCTTTGGAAATGAATGATAAAATTTTTAATATTCTGGTTCCTAAAGAAAAAAAGATTAAAATTAAACATGGCAAAAGGACGACTGTTGAGGAAAAAATATATCCCGGTTATGTATTTGTGGAAATGGTGGTTACTGATGATTCTTGGTATGTAGTGAGAAATACGCCGATGGTGACAGGTTTTATTGGCGCCGGGACAACGCCACGGCCAGTTCAAGACGAAGAAATGAAAGAAATCTTAAACAAAAGCAAGGAAGAAGAGCCAAAATATAGAATTGAATTTTCGGTTGGCGACCTCGTCAGAATTATTGATGGTCCTTTTAAAGATAAGGAAGGGAAGGTGGAGGAAATTGACCAAGCCAGAGGCAGGGTAAAAGTGTTGGTGTCTTTATTCGGCAGAGATACGCCAATAGATTTAGATTTTCTTCAAGTTAAAAAGGCCTAATAACTAATAAATTGTTAGGTTATTAAACTTTTAAACTGTTTTGCATTTAAAATTTA
>CAZJVL010000028.1:0-2366 GCA_964549875.1 uncultured Candidatus Saccharibacteria bacterium | reverse complement strand
AAAATTTAAAATTAAAAATTTAAAATTTTTTTTGAGGTATGGCAAAAGCAATAAAAACAATTTTAACTTTGCAAATTCCTGCTGGACAGGCAAATCCAGCTCCTCCAGTTGGTCCTGCTTTAGGTCAGCATGGTTTGAACATTCAGGAATTTTGCAATCAATTTAACGAAAAAACCAAAGAGCAAACCGGTGATTTAATTCCAGTAGAAATTACAATTTATCAGGACAGGAGTTTTGATTTAAAATTTAAACAGCCGCCGGTTTCTGATTTATTGCGTAAAGCAGCTGGTATAGAAAAAGGCGCTGGTAATCCTCCAAAACAAAAAGTAGGCAAGATAACCAGAAAACAATTAGAAGAAATTGCTCAAAGAAAAATGAGTGATTTGAATACAAAAGAGGTAGAAGCGGCAATGAGGATGGTAGAAGGAACAGCGAAAAGTATGGGGATTGAAATAGAAAAAGAATAGAAATACATAGAAATACATAGAAATACATAGAAATACATAGAAATACAATAGAAAGACGTAGAAATTTAAAAACCGCTTGGAAGCAAGCGGTTTTTTAAAAGCTATTTATCTGTTTATTTATTGTTTATCAAATAGAAAATATTGGCAATAAAGATAGATATTAGTTATAATATCTAAAAGATTATTAGCTAACATGGAACTTGAACCAACTTTAGGCCTAGAAGTGCACGTGGAATTAAAAACCAAAACCAAAATGTTTTGTGATTGTTTGAATAATTCTGATGAGAAAATTCCAAATGTAAATATTTGTCCTATTTGTTTGGGCCATCCGGGAACGCTACCGGTGATAAATAAAGATGCGGTAAAAAAAGTAATTATGGTTGGTCTGGCTTTAAATTCAGAAATTCCCGAGTATTCTAAATTTGACAGGAAAAATTATTTTTATCCTGACTTGCCAAAAGGATATCAAATATCCCAATATGACATGCCTTTATGTAAAGAAGGGGAATTGCCTTTGTTTTTGAGCAATGACCCAGAGCAAGCAAAAGCAAGAATTAAAATTACCCGTATTCATTTGGAGGAAGATACAGCGCGGCTTATCCATCCTGGTCCTTCGACAGGCTCAGGACAATCAGCTACGCTGATTGATTTTAATCTGGCTGGTATACCTTTGATGGAATTGGTGACCGAACCAGTAATCCATACAAGTAAAGAAGCAAGATTATTTGCTCAGGGATTGCAAATTGTTTTAAAAACTTTGGGCGTTTCAGAGGCAGACATGGAAAAAGGTCAGATGCGTTGTGAGGTAAATATATCATTAGCTCAAAGCTCAAAGTTTAAAACTCAAGGGTTAAGCCAAAAGTTAGGGACAAAAGTGGAGATTAAAAACTTAAATTCTTTTCGGGCAGTAGAAAAAGCAATTGATTTTGAAATTCAAAGGCAAAAAGAGATTTTGGAAAAAGGGGAAAAAGTTGTTCAGGAAACAAGAGGTTGGGACGCGGAAAAAGAAATTACTTACAGCCAGAGATGGAAAGAAGAAGCTCAGGATTATCGTTATTTTCCCGATCCAGATTTGCCGATTTTGCATAGTCATTCAAAAACAAAGGCAGGAGGAATATTTAACTTAGAAGAATTAAAAAAGCAGATGCCGGAAATGCCGTGGCAGAAACAAGAAAGAATGAAAAAAATATATGGTTTTTCTCAACAAGAATCAGCTCTTTTTGTAGAGGAAGAAAAACTGGCTGCTTTTTTTGAACTAGTGATGGCGATACTTAACAAGAGAGAATTAGAGGATAAAAATAAGATAATCAATTTAGTTAAAAACTATTTAGTCAGTGATTTAAAGGGTTTTATGGAAACAGAGGCAATTTCGTGGGACAATTTAAAGATAAAACCTGCTGATTTTGCTCAGCTTATCGCCCTTTTAGCAGAGGAGAAAATATCTTCGCGAGTTGCCAAAGATATTCTTATGGAGATAGCCAGAAATGGCGGCGAGCCGGAAGAGATAATAAAAAGAAAAGGATTGGAACAGATCAAAAATGCTGATGAATTAGAAATGATTGTCTCAGAGATAATAAAAAATAATTCATCTGCGGTTGAGGACTATAAGAATGGAAAAACAAATGTAATCCAATTTTTGGTTGGTCAGACAATGGCAAAAACCAAAGGAGCGGCAGACCCTAAAATAGTAGAAAAATTAATGCGAAAACAATTAGAAAGTTAGAATCAAGAATCAAGAATTGACAGCGTAGCTGTCATCCTGAGGAGTGAAGTGACTCTTTTAGTCATTGCGAGGAGTGAAACGACGAAGCAATCTTATAAAGTCCCATGGGATTGCCACGCTCGCCTGCTGGCTCGCTCGCAATGACGTAAGGATTGAAAATTGAAAATTGATTGAAA
>CAZJVL010000027.1:1395-5496 GCA_964549875.1 uncultured Candidatus Saccharibacteria bacterium | reverse complement strand
CTTTGGGCACGGCAATAAGTGAAGATTTTAATATTGATAAGCTTCGTTATCATAAAATAATTATTGCTACTGATGCAGATGTGGACGGCGCTCATATCCGCACCCTGCTTTTGACATTGTTTTTCCGTTATTTCAGGCCAATTATCGAAGCTGGACATCTTTATATTGCCCAACCACCTTTGTACCGCATTCAAAAAGGCAAAGAAATTTACTATGCTTATGCAGAATCAGAAAAGGAGAAAATTTTAGATAAAATACAAAACAAAACAGATGAGAAAGAGAAGCAGGTATCAAAATCAAAAGCAAGGAAATTAAAATTAGTTTCTGAAGATAAAGGAGAGGCAATTTTAGCTGCTGAAGAGGAAACAGCGCCGGAAGAAAGCGAGCTTGAGACGATGAAAGGGATTTCTATTCAACGATACAAAGGTTTAGGAGAAATGAACCCAGAACAATTATGGGAAACAACAATGGATCCGGCAAGAAGAGTGCTGAAGCAGGTTACTATTGAGGACGCTGAAGAAGCTGACAGATTGTTTGATATTTTAATGGGCAAGGATGTTCTGCCGAGAAAAAAGTTTATTCAGGCCTATGCTCAAAAAGTAAAGAATTTAGATGTATAATATAATAAATCAAAAATCAAAAGAGAAGGTTAAATCCTAAATCCTAAATTCTAAACAAATTACAAATTACAAATTCCAAACTGTTTAAAAATTGAAAATTGAAAATTGATTGAAAATTGTAAATTGTAAATTGAAAATTGACAGCGCAGCTGCCATCCTGACTACATTGTCATTTTGCATTTTGATTTTTGCATTTTGATTTATAATATCCTAATGTGAAATATTAACTTCATGCTACTTGCATTTTTTTGAATTTTTCTGCTATAATTTGACAATATGTTAATTTTACGTTTTCAAAGACAAGGGAAAAAGAAAGATTTTACTTTTCGAATTGTGGCTGTTGATTCTCGCTTTGCTGCTAACAGCGGCAAGGCAAAAGAAATTTTGGGCTGGTTCAATCCAAAGACAGACAAATTTGAATTAAAAAAAGACAGGATTCTTTATTGGCTTAATCAAGGAGCTCAAGTTTCAGATTCTTGTTATAACCTTTTAGTAAAAGCAAAGGTTATTGAAGGTAACAAAAGACCGATTAAAATCAAAAAAAAGAAAACAAAAAAAGGGGAAGTTGAAAGAGGGGAAGTTGAAGAGTCTAAGCAACCATCGCCAGCAGAAGAAAAACCTATGGAGCAAGAATCCGATGGAAAACTAGTTAAAGAATTAGAGAAAGAGCAAAAAGAAGAGTTCGTGGTAGACGAAAAAACTGAAGGAAACAAAAAAAACGCAGTTGAGGAAATACCAAAAGAAGAAAAATCAGAAAAATAGGGTTTTGAGTTATCCACAATTTTTGCTTGACTCAAATAGATTTTATTTGTAAAATACTCGCAACAGAAAAATTAAAAAGAAAAATTAAAACGGTGGGGATAAGGATCTTGTTACAGGGTCCTGAGAAGTTTCGCCCCACCGTTTTTACTTTTCAGGGTCCTGTAAGAGGGTCTTTAGTTTAAACAGCAAAGATGAATAAGGGAAATTTAAAAATTTTAAAGTCAAAATATTTTCTTGTTTTGTTTGTATTCATAATTTTGGCATTGAGTGTTATCTGCTGGTTTTGGTTTTTGGACCCGGAAATAAGGCAAGCCCGGCAATATAAACAAGATACAGAAATTTTTACTAAAAAGATTCAAGAGCAAGAGGAGCAATATGCGGCTGATATTTATGGAGCAGAGACACCAGAAGCAACATACCAGTTGTTTTTAGAGGCTTTACAAAAACAAGACATTAATTTGGCGAGTAAATATTTTATTTTGGATAGGCAGGAAGAATATAAAGAATTATTGGCTGAGATTGAAAAGAGTGGGCAATGGGATGAAATGATTAAAGATTTATCAAATCCTCGAAATCAAAGAGGAAAATTAGAAGACGAAAATAGCTATGTGATTGAAATTATTAATGATGAGAATATCTCGGTGACGACGATAGTTTTAAGAAAACCGCAAACTAGCATCGGTATAGAAAAAAAATTGTTAAGCGATATCTGGAAAATAGTAGAGTTCTAATCTGATAACTTAATTTGTTGCCAATTCAACCGTTCTTTTAAACTTTTAAACTTTTTATTTAAACCTTTAAACTTTTTATTTAGTTATTTAAACCTTTAAACTTTTTTCCTTCTATGAGAAAACGCCCCACCATTCTTTTAGTTGGATGTTTGTTGTTTTTATTCCCTTTGTCTTTTGTTTCTGCTTATGGTGCTAAGACCACTCATCCTAATTTAACAGAAATTACAGTAGATTTTTATAATCAGAGTTTTTCTGGCCCTGTCTTAAATGCGACAGAAAAACAGCTTTTAATGCAAGGCAGTATTGATGAGGATGATAATACTAGAAGTATCAACCATTTTTACGACCCAGTTTTTAATAAAACTTGGCAATTTGGGGGCGCAGAATACCTTTTCCCGTCTTTAACCGCTAAAGATTGGGGGCAGAATCCTTTTGCTCAGGCTGTTTACGACCCATTATATTTGGCTCTTGTTGGTCCTATTGTAAAAAGCCCGGTTTTCTCACGGGCTAACTTTACTTGGCAGCAGGCTATTTATAAATATGTAAAAGGAGACCGAGTTGATGCTTTTAAATCGCTCGGCCATATTTTGCATTTGATTCAAGATATGAGCGTTCCTGAACATACCAGAGGAAATGTCCATATATTTTTTATCCCAAATGCTGGCAGTCCTTATGAATCTTATGCAGCTAAAAGCAATAAAAGCTTTTATGAGCAAACACGAAATAGTGTCCAAAATAAAAAACCCATCATCAAAAATAGCCTTAATGCATATTTTGATGAAATTGCTTTCTATTCTAATAACTATTTTTATAGCCCGGATACTTTGCCGCCGACAGAATATAAATTACCAGAGATAATTTATCCTGATGTAGCTGAAATAGGAGAAGACAAAGTTACTCGTTATTATCTTTTGGGCGCTGACGAAGAAGGAAACTTATTTCATTTAGCGAAAAAACAAACTAATTGGCGCGTTCAAAGCGGTTTATATTTATATACCTTGCAAGACGATAAAGTTCTTCAAGATTATTGGGAACATCTTTCTAAAAAAGCAGTTTTAACCGGGGCCGGGGTAATAAATTTGTTTTTTAAAGAAGCAGAAAAGGCAAAAGCTGATCCGAAATTTGTTTCTAAAAACGAAAGCAATATTTTAATAGCAATGATCGGAGGTTTGACTGATTTTATTAACAACATATTTCAGCAAAACCAAGATTTTATCATAATGGATAGTGAGGACCTTGATGGCACAATTAGCCCTGAACAAACCACAACCACTATTAAGCCATCGGTTACAACCACTAAATTATCCACCACAACTACTAAACCTCTTAAATCTGTTACTTCAACGGCAAAACAAACTACAACTACAACCACTAAATCCACAACGACAACAACTAAGCAAACTACAACTACAACTACTAAGCCCACAACGACAACAACTAAACAAACAACAACCACTACTCAGCCAGCATCGCAAATTAATATTTGTAATTTTGCTACTAGCCAAGCACCGCTCCAAAATAAAGTCATTATTAATGAAGTTGCCTGGATGGGAACTCAAAACAGCGCTAATGATGAATGGATTGAATTAAAAAATATTTCTTCTCAGCAGGTGGATATCAGTAATTGGCAATTATTAGATGAAGATGGGCAAATTAAGATTGCTTTTGAACAAGGTAGTAAAATTCCTGCTCATAGTTTTTATCTTCTGGAAAGGACAGACGACGACTCAATTCCTTTTATTGCCGCTGATTATATTTATACAGGAATTCTTAATAATGCTGATGAAGGGCTCCGTTTATTTGATGATAGCTGCCGCCTTCAAGACCAAATTTTAGCTAACCCTGATTGGCCAGCAGGAGATAACTCTCAAAAATGGACAATGGAAAGGAGTAATAGCTTATCTTGGCATACTTATAATGGCATTGGACAAAATGGTATTTTTGGGACGCCAAAAAGGGAAAATAGCCAACCAGCAGTTTCTCCTTTT
>CAZJVL010000027.1:0-1385 GCA_964549875.1 uncultured Candidatus Saccharibacteria bacterium | reverse complement strand
TTTTGGCGGCGGAAGTTCATCGTCATCTTCATCAACAACAACTACTATCACCACTACGACGACAACAACCCTTCCTCCTATTGACTATCCAAAAATTTTAATAAATGAAATAAAAGTTTCAGGAAAAGATGAAGATGGCAGCGTAATAGTTTATGATGAGTTTATAGAGCTGTTTAATCCAAATGATTTTGAAGTTGATTTAACTGGCTGGTATTTGCAGAAAAAAACCAGCCAAGGAGAAGATTTTTCTTCCTTGGTGCCAGCTGATTTATTAGATAATAAAAAAATTAATGCTTTTGATTATGTTTTGATTACTCACTCTTCAAGCGCTTATGCCCAAATTGCTGATATTTTAATTTCTAATTATTCTATTACAGATAATAATGCGGCTATTTTGAAGAATCCTAATCGGGAAATTGTTGATAAAGTTGGTTTTGGCGAGGCAAATGATTGCGAAGGGGAGTGCGCTTTACATCCTGAACCAGGTCAAAGCATTCAAAGAAAGTACGTAGATGGCAATTTTCTGGATTCTGGTAATAATTTTAATGATTTTGAAATTCAAAATTGCCCCAATCCAAAAAGTATTTTTTCTGATGAATGTATAATTCCTACAACTACCACAACTATTGCTCCTTCATCACCGACAATACCTTATATCACTGAATTTTCCTGGCATCCTTTTGAAAAAGATTCTTCAAGGATTGTGGTTGATTTTAAAACTGATTCTTATCCTTTTATCCCCTCAACCGGCCAGACAGGTAATATTTTCACGGCAATGGCATTTTACCTGCATTCAGATTTTGATAATGCTTCAAGCACTTTTGGTGTCCCGCTGAACTATTTAGGCGATAAATATAATTGGGGATTAAGCAGCAGCACTCTGGGATTAATAGTAAGTTATCCTAATTATGTTAGTGAAAGCCTGGGAGCAGGAAGCATAATTTTTACTACTGATGCAACTCTGGCAGTTAATTCTGGAGCGCCAAGAAGATGGTCTTACCGCATTGACCAATTACCCAATAATAATCATTTTATTATTAACGTTGTAGGAACTACTCAGGGCCAAGGTTTAAATTTTACCCCTGATCAATATGTAACTATTGGTTATTACGGGTATAGTACCGGTTATTTAAAATTAATTGCTTATGATGATACAAAATTTTATTTTGATTCCTCAAAATATTATCATCAGCCGGCTAATGTCCAAAACTTTTCAGTTGAATGTGATAATGAAAACTGCGAGAATTTAATCTTTGCTTGGAAGCCGGCTTTTGATGAAGATCTTGGAGATACTTTAAAATACGATATCCATTATGTTTTTGCCAAGCAGGGGAATGATTTAAATAATAATGATTTAATTCAGCAATCTTGGCAATGGTCTTCTT
>CAZJVL010000026.1:0-5512 GCA_964549875.1 uncultured Candidatus Saccharibacteria bacterium | reverse complement strand
TCCCACCAAACTAAAGTTTTATAACAATAAGGGCAATAAGAACGCCCTTTTAAAGAAGATTCTTTAGTATCAGCTCTATCAATAACAACATTTAAAAAACTGCCAATTATTGTTCCAAAAATAAAGAAGAAAAAAATACACAAATAAAACAACATCTTAAATTTAAGGCATAATGCAATAAATCTTGTCTGTCGTTGAATCACCGCTGCCACAATCCATAGTCAGGCCTGTGCCAGTTAAATCTTCACTGTCAATATCATCATTCAAAGAAATGTCAGCTTGTTCTAAAGCAGCACCTAAAACATAATTAGTTGTTGTCCCGCTATATCGATAATAGTATTCTGTGCTATTTAATGGATCTTTAGGAATTCGGCTAACACCAATACCAGCCTCTGTCAAAGTAGCGGCGAAGCTTTCCCAATGGGCAACAGAATTATAAGTTCCTTCAAGATAGGATCCCTTTAAAGAATAGTAGAGCTCTAAGGCGTTCATAACATTATGCAAATCAGCGATTCTTCTTGCGTCTCTTGATTTTGCTCTTGCACCTCCCATACCTACTAAAATCATCGATGCCAAAACCGCAATAATAGTAATGACGATCAACATCTCAATAAGGGTAAAACCTTTTCTGTATTTTGTATTTTGTATTCTGTATTCTGTATTATTAGACATAATCTTAAATATAATTTTAAAATTCTATTTTAATCGACCTTATTTATAATTATTTTGCTTTTGAATTTTGAATTTTTATTACACGCTTTGGGCTAATTGATAAATAGGCAATAAAACAGCTGAAACTAAAAAGGCCACTAAAATACCGATGATAACAACTAAAATCGGCTGTAAAAGATCTATCATTGAAGCAAAAGCTCGATCAACTTCTTTTTGATAGTAACCAGCAACTGTTTTTAAAATAGAATCCAAGCGGCCAGTTCTCTCTCCCACTGCTGTCATCTGACTTACTAAAGGCGGCAAATACTCTATATAATGTTCTAAAGTGCCACTAATACTTTCTCCTCGCCTTACTGCTTCAGCAACTTTATATCCAATTGATTGATAGACATAATTTCCTGTTGCGCCGCCGGCAACTTCAAAAGCATTAACAATCGGAATACCGCCAGAAATTAAAGTCCCAGTCGTCTCGCAAAAACGACTAATAAATATTTTTTTATAAATATCACCCAAAATAGGCACCTTGAGCATATAGATGCCTCCAACTCTTCTTCCTTCTGCAGAACGGAAATAATTTACTAAAAGCCAAATTAATCCTAATAACAAAATCGCCGCTACAATGCCCCAATTAGTAAAAAATTCGCCGATAAAAATTAAAACTTTTGTTCCCCAAGGAGGAGTAGCTCCAAATTCTTCAAAAATCGACACCATTTGCGGCGCCAAAGAAACAGTGATGACAACAGAAATAATCAAAAAGGTGCCAAACAAAAAGAGAGGATAAGTTGAGGCCGATCGAAGTTTATTAGATAAATCATTCTCATGTTCAGCATAATCAGCTAAATAGACAAGGACTTCTTCCAATCGCCCTGAAATTTCTCCTGATTTAATCATTTGGCTATAAAACTCTCCAAAAATATCACTCCTTTTCTCTACTGCTTTAGAAAGAGGCAACCCAGCGTCTAAATCTGAAATTAGCTCAAAAACCAAATCTTTAATTGCTGGTGTGGCAGCTTGAAGATAAAGAGTTCTTAAGGCCTCTGTTAAAGGCACTTGGGATTGTAACAAAACTGCAAACTGGCGCAGAAAAACCGCTAATTCTTTTTTCTTCACCCGAGGCTGTCTCCCAAAAATTTGATCTAAAAAAGTTACCCTTTTTTCAGGAACAATATCAAGAACAATCAAATCATACCCCTGAAGGATATTTATCGCTGTATCCAAAGAACGGGCCTCTACTTTACCACCCTTAATATTTCCTTGTTTGTCTTTTGCCCGATAGATGAATTTCATGCCAATGTTGTTAAAATTTATGAACGAAACTCAATGTTGAGTGAAATAAATTTTACTACAACATTGAGCACCCCCTTCTTTTCGCGCAAGCACGCAAAAGGAGGGGGTAAAGATTTTGTTACTGCTCAGGCTCCGCCTTCGCAGACAAAGCCCTTTATCCAATTAATTGTCTTAATTCTGTTGGATTGAGGGAATAATTTTCCGCTGATTCCAAAGAAATTTCTCTTTTTCGAACTAACTCTATTAAAGAACGATTTAAAGACATCATCCCTTCTTGAACACTTGTCTCTATTACTAAATCTATCTGATAGGTTTTCTTCTCTCTAATTAAATTTTTAATAGCTGAGTTAGCAAACATTATTTCGCAAGCTGGTATTCTGCCACCGGAAATTCTTGGAACTAACCTTTCAGAGACAATTCCGATTAAAGTGGTTGCCAATTGAGAACGAATTTGGCCTTGCTGGGCCGCAGGAAAACTATCAACAATTCTATCAATTGTCTGACTGGCTGAGTTAGTATGCAAGGTTGAAAACACTAAATGCCCGGTTTCAGCCGCAGTTAAAGCAATGGAGATAGAATTAGGGTCGCGCATTTCACCAATCATTATTACATCAGGATCTTGACGGAGGACTGATCGCAAGGCGCGGTGGAAACTTACTGTGTCTACCCCTACTTCTCTTTGATCTATCAAAGCCCTATCCTGAGTAAAAGTATATTCTATTGGATCTTCAATCGTAATGATATGCTCCATTCTTTTATGATTAATCTCGTCAACCAAAGCGGCCAAAGTTGTTGTCTTTCCATGCCCAGCAGGGCCCACAATTAAGAAAAACCCCTGTTGAACTTGACAGAACTGGTGAAGTATTGAAGGCAGGCCTAATTCTTCTATTGTTCTGATTTGAACAGGAATCAATCTTAAAGCGGCAGACAGATAACCTTTCTGAAAATAAACATTGACTCTAAAACGAATTTTATTTTCATAAGAAAAAGCAAAATCAATTTCTTTTTCAGTAATTAATTTTTCTTGCTGTTCTTCGCTTAATAAGGAGCCGATTAAACCAGCTGCCATTTCTGGCGTCAAAATTGCTTCATTGGAAAGAGGAATCAGATTCCCATCAATCCTAACTGTTGGATGCTTACCAACGCTAAGATGCAAATCAGAAGCTCCTTGTTGGGCAGCTAAAACCATTAACTCAGCTAATTTTTTTTGATAATCAAAAGGCATACATTAATAATTTTCAATTTTTAATTTTGTAATTTTTAAATAAATTCTAATTTACAATTTTTAAACTTTTGACTTTTAAATTTAAATTTTGACTTTTGAATTTTGAATTTTAATTTATATCTGTATTATACTAAAAAAATGTCAAGGAAGTAAAGAGCCAGACCAAAAGCAGCGACCACGCCAGAGATTAACCAAAACCGCATTGTTACCTTTGTTTCAGGCCAACCTTTTGCTTCAAAATGATGGTGTAAAGGGGTAGAAAGAAATAATTTTTTCTTTTTGATTTTTCGGTAAATTTTTTGAATAATTACTGACAAAGATTCCAAAACCAAAATAAAACAGAAAAAAGGAAGATATAAAGCAGTGTCAGTTATCATGGCGACAACGCCCATAGTAATCCCCAAAGCCATTGCCCCAGTATCTCCCATAAAGAAACGCGCCGGATAAACATTAAACCAAAGAAAGGCCACCAAACTGCCAATCAGGACGCCTAGGAACGCTGCCAAATCATACATCCCTTGAGAAAAAGCGACTATCAATAAGCAAGCAAAACCGACCAAAGAAACTCCACCTGCCAGGCCATCTAAGCCGTCAGTTTCATTCATTGATAAAGTAGTTGCTACTAAAATAAAAATAAAGAATAAAGGATACCAGATTCCTAAACTTATTTCTCCAAAAAAAGGGATATAAATAGCCTCCCTTTCTAATTTCGCCCAAAACCACCAAGCGCCTATCAAGGCAATCAAAGTATAAATAATAATTTTTTCCCTTATTCTTAAGCCGCCGCCTTTAGCGCCGATTCTTAAAACCCCTAACAGATCGTCACCCAAGCCAACCAAAGCAGCCCCAACCATCGCCCCAAGAGGCAGCCAAGTTTGGGAACGGGATAAAAAATTTAAGGCGCCGTAAAAACCATTTGTTACTCGGGAGAGATAATAGAATAACAAGGTAACAATTAATGTGGTCCCCCAAATAAGAATGCCTCCCATTGTTGGCGTCCCTTCCTTTTTTTGATGAAGAGAAACATATACTGGAGCATTATCATCTTTGCGAATCTGTTTGCCCAACTTATGTTTGTAAAGAAAATACGTCAGCGATGGCGTTAAAAAAACAGCCAAAGCTGAAGTGAAAACCCCGAGAAAAAGAATGCGAATAATATGAAAGGCTGGTGAACCAAAAATCATAAAGTTTTAATTTTAAATTTTATAATTTTTAATTTTGTAAATACATAATGTATCTGGGATAAACCCAGAGATCCTTCGTCGCTTCGCTCCTCAGGATGACAGCTACGCAGTCAATTTTTAAATGGTTTAGAAATTGAGTCATTGAAAATTGATTGAAAATTGCTTGCCCTGTAGTGAACGCAAAGCGTTCTACTACTGGGGTAAATTGAGAATTGAAAATTGATTAATTGGTGTTATTGTATCTTTTCTATTATATCCTTAACCCAGTTATATAATTTCATTGTATCTCCAAATCTATCACTAGAGTTCAAAACAATAATTGATATTACTATTTTATCATCTTTACCTGAAAAAGGAAATTCATAAATTGTCATTAGGCAATCTTTAGCCTCAGGCGTCGAGCCAGTTTTCCCGCCCCAAAGATTATCTATTTCTCTCAGTAAAATATTCGTGTTTTCTATTTGATGAGTAATCTGCTTGTCTAAAGAATAGACGACAGCTTCCTTTTGACGGATTATTTCTCCGAGGTATGGATATTGATTATAAATCTCTCTGCTTAAAATAAACAAATCTTCAATAGTGGTAAAATTCCCCTGCCGATCGAGTCCGCTGGCATCAAAAAAAGCAGTATTAAATAATTCTAATTTTCTCGCTTTTTCATTCATCAAACCAGTAAAATCCTTTCCTTTTTTCTCTAAAGCTTCCTCAAAGGCCTTTGCCGCATCATTAGAAGACGATATCAAAAGAATTTTTAACAAGTCCCCTGCTCTTATCTTTTCTCCAGCCACTAACCCTCCTTCTTCCCCTTCCATAGCAATGGCTTGTTCGCTAATTGTAATCTCCTCATCTAAAGCAAAATTTTCCAAGACAATAATCCCGGTCATTAATTTAGTTAAAGAGGCCGGAAACAAATGAAGTTCGCCATTTTTTTTTGATAAAACCTTCCCCGAATTAATCTCCCCTACCAAATAAGAAGTAAACCCTAAATCAGGAGGGGGAACAGTGATTTCTAAAATTTCATCAATTGAAATTTTTGCTTCTGGAGATTAAAAATGACAAAAAAATTAAAAGAATTGATTAAAGCAACCTTATTTGTTTCAGGTGATGGGATTGAAATAAATGAATTTGACGACAAATTTGGCTA
>CAZJVL010000025.1:0-5604 GCA_964549875.1 uncultured Candidatus Saccharibacteria bacterium | reverse complement strand
AAAGAAATTCCTTTCAGGGCTCTAAAATTATCATAATCTTTTATTAAATTTTTGACTTCAATTGCTTTTGACATAATAATGAATTTATTATACCATAAATTTAATAATTATGTTATACTCTTGTTAAAGATTGGGTCTTTTAAATTTTAAAAACAAACAATATGAAGGCAAAAACTTTGTTAATCTGGATTATTATTTTAATAATTATTGGCGTGATTATTGGATTATATCTTTGGCAAAAGAATCAGGCAGAAGAAGGAGAAATCGGCCTTGAAGATGAAGCAGCTATTAGATTACTGATAGAAAACTTCGGCCAAGCGTTAAAAAATGTTTCTTTACAAGCCCCTCAAAAGATAGTGGCTCAAAGCATTGAAGAAAATTATCAAGATTTTGTTTCACCAGAATTATTATCTTTATGGCAAAACGATCCTTCTTTAGCTCTTGGGAGAATAACTTCTAGTCCTTGGCCAGAGAGGATAGAAATCGATGATATTCAAAAAATAGATGAGAATAATTATTTAGTTAAAGGTAGAATAATTGAAATTACCAGTGTGGAGGTTATAGAAGGAGGAGCAGCAGCTGAACGAGAAGTTGAAATTATAGTAGAAAAAGTAAATGGGAAGCGGTTAATAAATAATATTGTTACTGGCGAATACAAGTAAGATAATAAAACTTTCATTGCGTTACTTACTAAAAAGTGTTATCTTAGTGTTAGCTTTAAAATAGGACAATAAAATAATAATAAATAAACAAAAATAAAATGCAAAATATATTTAAAAATTTATTAGTTACTTTAGGAGAGCTAATGATAGGTTTTGGTATTGGAATGATTGTAGCCAGTTCTTTTATTTTCGGAGAAACAAAATATTGGGTGGTAGTTATAGTAAGTTTAATTTTAGGCGGCTTTTTTATAGCATTAGGCTTAACCGGTAAGAAGAAAAAAGAAGAGAAGAAAGAAGAACAGAAAGAAGAAAAAGAAGAGAAAAAGGAAGAAAAGAGGGGAGAGGAAGAATCTTTGGAGTCCCTCGCTACTAAAAAAGAAGAAGAGAAAAAAGAAGAAGAGAAAGAAGAAGAGAAAACAAAATAAAATCTATGGATAAAAAAATTATTATCGCGATTATCCTTGTATTATTAATTGGGGCAGGAATAGGTTTTTATTCTTTAAGCATAAATAAACCCGAAAACATAAGTCCTCAAAGCCAAGTACCGATAGCTCAAGCTACTTTTCTTTGCAAAAACAATAAAACAATAGATGCCACTTTCTATGAAGGAGAAGCAGTGCCGGTAGAGCCGGGCGAGATGCCAATTCCTACTGGAAGTGTAAAAATTGTTTTGAGCGATGGCCGCAGTTTTGATTTGCCTCAAACAATTTCTGCCAGCGGAGCCCGTTATGCTAATAGTGATGAATCTTTTGTTTTTTGGAATAAAGGAAAAGGAGCTTTAGTTTTAGAAAACAATGAAGAAAAAGATTATGTTGACTGTATAGTTTTGTCACCCGACTCGGGAGGATTGCCTAATACTTATTTGAATAATGAAATTGGTTTTTCTATCCGCTATCCAGAAGGTTATTCTGTTGATACCTCTTATGAGTATCAAGGATTTGGGCACGAAAAAGAAATCAAAGGAGTTAAATTTACTATTCCTGAAAGTTTAACCGAAGGAACCAACTTATCAAAAGATAGTGGTGTTTCTATAGAAATTATTCCTGTTAACGAAAATTGTAAGGCTGGTTTATTCTTTTATAATAATGTTCAATCGCAAAATATTACGGATAATGGTTTGGAATATTCTTTTGCTCTTTCCGAAGAAGGAGCAGTCGGGCATCGTTACGAAGAACAAGTTTGGGCATTTTCAGGAACTAATTCTTGTTTTGCGGTGCGTTATTTTATCCACTATACTGTGTTAGAAAATTATCCGGCAGGAACTATTTCTGAATTTGATAAAGACGCTTTAATAAAAGAATTTGATAAAATTAGGCATTCTTTGACTATTTTGTGATTTATTTGTCTTATCTGCTGGATTGTAAATAACGCGTCTAATACCTACACTAAAATAAAAATGGGACGAAATATATATTATTTTGTCCCATTTAAAATTTTGAGCCATTTTTATTTATCTTGATAAGATAGAGTGTTTCATTTTCTCTCTTCCATTTTCTTAGGCGAGCTGGCTTGCTGTATTGGGCACTTAAAACCTCAACTATTTCTTTGGCTACTTTATAATTATCTTCAAGATGAAATTGGCAATTTCTTGTTGAAATAACTTTAGCTTTAAATTCGGCGATGTCATCTTCTTTGTCTTTCAAGAATATTTTATCATAAGGTATCTTGTGACAAATCAACCATTCTAGAACTAAAGGGGAGTGGCCTTTATTGGTTGCAGAAATAATAATTATTTTTTCCCCTCTAGCTTTCCGTTTGCTTAACCAATGATAACCTCTACCAGTTTGTTGACGGAATCGATACAAAAATTTACCCAATCGGGTGTAGAAAAAATAACAATTGCAAAATATTTCGGCTAGCCAATTTCTGGTTAAACCCAAATTATCTTGAATAATCACTCCATCTAAATCAAAAGCTGTCTTTGCTTTCATTTGGCTTCCTCCTTATATTTTAAAATTTTAAAAGTACTTTACTCTTCATTAAGAATAACATTAAAATTTAATTTTGTCAAACGAGGAATAGATTTATTTTTTATTTAACCTACAATCCACTCGTACCATAGAATAAGAAATTTCAAGACAATATTTTAAGTAGTGGATTTGACTGAATGATTCATCCTTATATTTTCATCTTTGCTTGTTGGTTTGGGAAAAATTATTTTAGGAACAGAAATTAAAATCAGGCCGGCCCCTAAAGTAAAAATTCCTCCGAAAACAAAGAGGTAGCGAAAACCGAGATTTGTAGCAATCAAGCCAGCGCAAATGCCGCTTAAAGCTGAAGCAATGCCAACAGCAATATGATCGGCTGACCAAGAAAAAGCAATGCGGTCTTTATCCAAATGTCTTGAGAAAATTCCTGACCAGGAAGAATAATACATTGCAAAACCTATTGCTTCAAGGGCTCTGATAAAATATAATTGATTAATGTTTTCAATTGCGGCAAAGGCAAAAGCGGCAATGGCGACGATGAATAAACCAGTAACCAAACTATAAAAATCGTCTTTTTCTCCTCGCGTCTTATCTAACTTATTGGCTAAAGGAAGTTCAATAATAGACCTAATAAACCAATAAATTGCCACTGAGATTCCAACATCAATTAAACTACCGTTTATTTCTTGGACGATAAAAATAGACATTAAAGGAGAAATAAGCCCCCAGCCACTAAATAATATTAAATCAGAAAGAATAAATTTTCTGACTACTTTATTGAGTTTTAAAATTATTTCTTTTTTTTCTGGCATTTTTGATTAGATAAATAATCAGCGTTTAAATAATCCTTCTAAAAAATAAATAAAATAAACTTGGCTTTTTGCTTGAGCTTTTTAGATAGGTTCAGTTATTAACTATTAAACAATATCATAAATTAACAAGATTAACAAGATTAACAAATTGTTTAATTGAAGTTGAACATTGATAAATTTTGTGATAGAAAAAGCGGTTGAAATTAAATTGCAACCGCTTTTTTATTGGCAGAGTTTTTCTAATTCGCCAATAATCCGGTCGATTTTGTCTTTTTGTTGTCTCGCTTGCGGCAATCTAGTTATTATTTTAAAGTATTCCATGCCTTGAATGGCCAGTGATTTATTACCCATGCTATATTGCCAAACTTGACAGCTATAGAGGGCTTTATCAAAGACCATTAAGGTTTTTTCGTCTTTAATTTTTCCTGCCGCTTTTGTTTGTATCTCCAGAATGATTCTCGCTAATTCCCACCATAATTGATGGAATTTGTTTTCCGGATTGTGCCATAACGGCCAATAGTTTTTGTATTTAAAATCGTCTGTTGAGGTTGACCATGTCCCTGGCGGCACAATCACTTCTCTTTTAGGGTATTTAGTCAGAAGATAGCTTGGAAAAACCAGATGCACTTTTCCATTAATACTGTCAAGAAAAGGAATAAGGAAGTTTTCTACATATCCTGGTCGGTGATGACCAAAGGTTTCCCAATCCATCCAAATTATGAGATATCCATCTTGATTTTCAAACCAAGCCATTAATTCTTCCTCTAACATTTTGACAAAAATCTGGCCGTCTAAAGAGAAAAATGAGATTCTATTTGACCAAAAATTTGATCTTAAAAAAATGGCAACTTCGTTTTGCTCTGGAATCCAATTAAATGGTGTTGATTTATAAACGCAAGAAAAAGGTAAATCATCTGTAACTGTCCATTGGTATCCCATTGTCTTTATAATCGGAATAATAGTAGGAGCAAACGCCATTTCTGGTGGGAAAAATCCTTGCGGCTTTTGATAAAATTCTTGAAGTAAAAGTTTGTATTTTGCTTCGTTCAATTCTCCTTGCCGGCTAATCTCTTCTTCTGGTATCAGGGGAAGAATAGGGTGATAGGCGGCAGTGTTAACTAGAACAATATTATTGAGTTCTAGAGCTTTTTTAAGTTTTTCAAGGAATTCTTGACCTCTTTTAAATTGTTCTAATCCTTCAATTGTGCTTCTTGCTATATCTACTGTAAAAACGGCTTTATTCTGATGAGAAATAATAGCTTCTATTACTGGTAAGTATGACTCTTCGGTTATCCTTTCTAATATTGTCTGTTTTTGATTTGGGGGCTGATACAGATGTAGGCCCCAGATTAAATCAATCATTTTGACACCTTCCTTTCTTTTTCTTTTTTTTATTTTTAAAGAACTATTTTCAAAGAGGAAAATCACCTCGCCATAAATTACAAATTACAAATTCCAAATTACAAATAGTTTAAAAATTTAAAATTCAAAATTGATTTAAAATTTAAAATTAAAAATTGAAAATTGATTGTAAATTGTAAATTGTAAATTGATTTATACAGTATAGCACTATACTGATTATTTTATACTATTTTTTTAAAAAAAGTCAATGATTTATTTTCCATATAAGAATATAAATAAAATACGAACAAAGCGCTTGACTTTTTACTATTTTGGGTATATACTCATAATGGATAGTTAGTCGGCTATCTTTAATTAATAATAAATCACAAAAATATGCCAAGATTTGATGGAACTGGACCTTGGGGAATGGGTCCGATGACTGGTTGGGGATTAGGGCCTTGTGGCGCTGGTCAGGCCTGGAGAAGAGGATTGGGTAGAGGCTTTGGCCGCGGATTTTGGGGCTATGGCCCATATTATCCAGCCTATCCAGATAGGATTACAAAAGAAGAGGAAAAAGAATTGTTAGCCGCGGAAGCAGAAGATTTAGAAGAAGAATTAAAAGAGATAAAAGAGCGATTAGCTGAACTTGAGAACCAGAAATAACAATAAAAAACTGGCCTCTTGCAATAAAGGAGGCCAGTTTTTTCTCTTGATGTTAAAATCCAAATTTGCTATAATTTTTCAAAATTTATGTCACGGCCAAAACTTTGTCGGAAAATAAGTTTTAATCCTAATGTTACTTATTTTAAACCTCAGGGTGTTCCAATGAGGTTTTTAGCAATTGTTGAATTAACAACT
>CAZJVL010000024.1:0-5775 GCA_964549875.1 uncultured Candidatus Saccharibacteria bacterium | reverse complement strand
TTTTTGCCCTTTTGCTTTTCGGGCTTCGCCCGATTTTTTTGCGGGGCTACAAAATCAAAAGGTGGTGGGTGGGGTTAGTATTTATTCATCATTTTGGCCAACAAGAGAATCTACCTCTTTCCAAAATGCTTTCTCCTCTTTGTTAGGATTACTGGATTTTAGGTCTTTAATTTTTTCTATTACAAGATTTTTATTTCCGTTTTGAGGCCACACTTTTAGCCGATCAAGCAAGTCTTTAAAATCCTTTTCGTGTTTTGAATACTTGGGTTTAACTTCGCCTAATATCTCAAGGAAAACATCTAAAGTTGCCTCATCTTTATCTTGTTTCAGCATATCAAAAAGAGTATAGGTGAAATCGCTTACAAGAGTTTCCTGCATAATTGCTACTAAACTTACAACTGACTTTAAGACAAATCTATGATTTGAATTCAGGGCTTTACCCGGCTGTCTTAACCAATCTAATACTTCTTTTCCTATCTCTCGTCTTTTTTCCTCACTCAAAGAATCAGTATTTGTAAGCAAATTTAATCCTGCTTCTTGAGAGGCGGGAGTATCTGACTTCAAAAGCGCTTTAATTTGGTTAACTATCTGATCCTTCAAATCAGTTGGGTCATTCTTGCTTAACTGACTCGGCAAGTAATCATAAATTAAAACTTGCTCATCTAGCGACATTGATGGAAGTTTGCTAAGTAAACTTCTTACAATCGCTTGTCTGTCGGGCAAATCATCACCAAGTTTCTTTATAAAGTTTAAGCTATTCGCACTTTTTTGATTGATAAGGTTTGTAATCAGTTCAAGCTTTTTGTTTTTATCTGCTCTTTTATAAATCACATCTAAGTAAGCGTCATCTCGCATGCTTTTCTGTAGAAAAGATGGAAAGAAATCTTCAATAAAGCCCTCTGCACTTTTCTTTTCCCAATAATCCAAGACTTCTTCAATTTTAGGAGCGGATGCCTGTTGACAATAAGTATTTATGAGATTTTGGAGTTCATTCTTTTGGGGGTCGGGGGCAGCAAAATATAACCAGCGAAGATTATTTACAAGAGAGGTGCGGTTATCCCAGCTCCCTATACTATTAAATGCTTGAGTAAATTGCTTAATCAACTGTATTTTAATTCCATCATCGGCGCCATTTAATTCATCTTCAAATTCACTAAATATTTCTCCATTGGCTTTCATAAATGTTTCTTTTTCTGCCCTGTAATCTGGGTGTTCCGATGTTTCTTTCTGAATTAGCTCCGTAATCTTTTGTAGAATTGCTCCAAATTTCTTTTTCTTAATAATAAATTTTTTGAATTGCAGTAGCGTTTCTTTTTCTTTGAGGAATGTTTGATCGCTAATGTTTGTAATGAATTTTTCAAAAGCTTGTGGCGTTATAAAATCTTCCTGTTCCTTTAATTCCTCGAATAATGAAATTACCTCAAAGTTGGTTGAGAAATATTCATCAATAGATTTAGCAATTTGTATACGAGTTTCGTTATCTACAAGCTCAATATTCTGTTTTAAATTTATCAGGATGTTTTTTACAAGCTCCAATCTATTAGGTTTGCGGGTTTCTTCGTTATCTAAAGCAAGTGCATATCTTTTAACTAATGGTTTACGAAACTGGTCGTCTAATTCCTCTTTAGTTAGTAGGTTAGCAAAAATAAGATTAGTAGGGAGTTCGGCAAAAAACTGCCATAAATCAGTGTTTAATCTTTGAGCCAGCAGTCTATGGAATCCCTTACTTTTCGTGTTAATTTTCAACTCATCAAACACCTCCAAGCTGGTGGAGAATATATTTTTCAGTAGATCATTTTGGCTCCTATATTCTTCGAGTAAAAGTTCAACAAAATTAATTATAGCCGTTTTATTTTTTTCCTTTTTTAGAATTTGCAATGCTTCTTGTCTATTACCGTTGACTAATGCAACAGTTAGTCCCGAAGAATCTGACAAGCTACTAGAAATGCTCGGCTCTTTGAAATATATAAATGGTTTCGCATTCTCTACTTGAATTGGAAGCGTTTTTAACATAAATTCTTTAAGACCCTTCAATTCGTGTTTATCTTTATCATTATCCTCTTTGATATTTTCGGGATCATACCACTTATCTTTCAACCTTTGGTAAGCCACTGGATACTTCTGTTTTAAAACAAGCACCTTCGCAAGATAAGGGATGTTGGCTTTTATTTCGTCCCAAACCTCAGTTTTGGAAGCTAACACCAAAGCTGAAATTAAATTATTTATAAACTGCTTTATTTCACGAGGGTTGTTAGAAAAAGCACTTCCAATAACAAAGATAACATCTTCCTGTTGTAACAACTCTTTTATGTCACCCGTATCTTCAACCATTTTCTTAATGAAAGCGTGCAAATCTGCTTCAATAAATTCTGGCATCCAAATAACTACATTGAATAGCTTTCGTAGATATTCCGAAGAATCAAAGTTATCGGCTTTATCTTTATAAAAGCTTTTGATTTGATTATTTATAGCGTCAGAATCACAAGGCACTATAAAAGTTAAACCTGATACTTCTTTAGGGTCTAAAAAGGTCTTTATCGTTGAAAGAATTTTGATTGCAGTATCACCTTGAACTCTGTCAATATTATCAAAGACAATTATTACTTTTTTTTCGCTTTCAATTGAGCCAATTATTTCTTTGAACAAAGTTTCAAACTGTTCTGGAGAATTTAATCTTTCCTCTCTTTCTATCGTTTCTCTAATTGCTACAACAGGAAGTACACTTTTGGTGATTCTGTCTAGTAGCTCCTTAAAGAAACTTGTTGCTAGTGGTGAAAATAACTTTGACAAAAAAACTACCAACAATGAAAATCCGGCAAAGTAGTTAACAATGTTTGTTATAAGTTGGTTAATTCCTAAATATTTTTCTCCCAGAAATACAGCAATCGGGACAAGAATTAAAAATAAAATTAAAAATAGCAGTTTTTTGTTTTCGGATAACTTTTCTCTCCAAGATTTATTTTCCCCAGTAATCTCTGGCTCTACTTTTTTAGTTTCAATGCTTTTATATAAAACCGACTTGATTTTATTTTTTACTTTTTCAAATTCTTCTTTTTTAATTGTTATTTTATTTTGTTCTGCTTGAGTTGAAATAAAATCAATAAACTCCAGTAGAAAAATTCTTCTAAGCGAATCTTCTTGATATTTCCACGCATCAAAAACAAACATCGGGCGTTTCAGCTCATCTCTAATCATCTCAATAACGGTGCTCTTACCGGTTCCCCATTTACTAAAAAGTCCAATCGTGTGAACACAAGTTTCGTTTTCTAATATCTCCTGTAAGGCGGGGGCAACTTTACTATGATAAAACTCAACCACCTCTTTCTTATTGCCAAGGGGAACATCTTTTAGGAATTTAAATTTTAATTCTTCTGGCATAATCAAATTTTACTTTTTTACCGATTACCTTTTGCTCGATTATGAGTCTTACACAACATCTCGCAGTTTTTAGCGTCTGTTGCTCCACCTTTACTCCAAGCTGACACATGATCGGCGTCCATTTCACTAAAGCTCCATATTTTGCTTTTATTGGCGTCGTGTCCCATTGCACAATGTGAACAATTTGATTTGTTTTTAGCTTTTGCGGTCTTTGTCTGCGAGGCATAAGATGATCTTTTGGTTGCTTCATCAAATACGCGAACATCGAGCAGTTTCGTATCAACAGAGCCACCAAGGATATACTCAAAAACACCTTTGCGGTTTTTGACATACGGATCGCCATAAAGTTTTTGCACCGCCTTTGAAACTTTTGACGGATCGTAAGACTTTTTGTGATATTTCTCGTATAGCCGCCCCCATTCAAGACCGCACATTTCCTTTTCAACATCTGTAAACACAATAGAAACCCAGTCAATTACGCTATTGAAATATGTTTTTAACTCTTTAATATTTGTGTCCTTTCGATGACGGCTCATGTAGTCATCAATATTACCTTTGCTTACCCAGTCTAATGCTCGCGCCAAAAAATCTTGGCGATTAACAGCGCCGGATATATATGCACCCCATTTCTGAGTGTTGGCATTTTGGCTATTACTAAATTCTTCTTTCGCAAGTGTTACAAATGGCCCGGAATAAATAGCATTGAGTAATTCTTGAGGTTTGAGAGGAACACCTGCGATATTGATTGTTTTAAACCATTCTTTTATTTGACTTTCAGTGCCTTCACATTCATAAATTAAAAGTTTCGTTTCTAAAATTTTATCTTTTTTATCTTTTGCCATTGTGCCAAAATACTGCATTCCGTTTTCATCTTTTAGAGCAAATTTGTCAGTAATAAAACGTCCGAGACTAGTGATACGCTGCTGTCCATCCAACACCTCAAATTTATTATTGCTAACCTTGTTAAAATAAATCAGTCCTATCGGATAACCCTTGAGAACTGATTCTATTACTGCAGCTTCTCTCCCTTCTTCTGCATAAATGTAATTGCGCTGGTACTCCGGCTGAATGGTCAACCTGCCAGCTAAGCCAAACAAACCCTTACCTTCAAGCTCGTTATAAACAAATCCTTCGCAAATATCTTTGACAGTTATATTAGTTTTTAAAATAGTTTTCATATTATTTTTTCTTATGCTTTATTAAAACTCTGGCATAGACCTTTTTCCCATTAATATAGGGCACACCATACGAATAGTTTTCAGCATTATTTGTGATTAATGAACCCAAAATTTCAAATTGGTCAGGATTGTATTTATCAAAAAATGTAACCGGCACACCCATTGCGCCTTTATAATCACTTGGTATTGAATCAGTAAACGGCACCTCTATAGCGTCGTAATTATCGTATTTATCATATGATTTTTTACCATTGATTTCTTTATGTTTACTGTATTTTAAATTATCTGCCATTGTCATGAGTGGCAACGGTTGGTGACGGCGACCATGATCAAGATTGGTGAGCCACAAACAATTATTGGTGGCAACAATTCTGTTTCCATTTTCATCTATTCTAGCTTCTGAGCCATATAAATCGTAGGATTCAGGCACTATAAATCCAGAAATCCATCTCCCCATTCCATTCCCAAGCCAAGCTTGATTTTCTTTAATTTTTGGAAAAATCTCTTTATAAGTTAAACAGTTAATATTGCCAATAATTAGAAATTTTTTCTTATAATCAAAAAGTTGCTTAACATATTCACGAAATAAGCTGAACGGTGGATTTGTTGCCACGATATCAGATTGTTTCAGTAATTCCACACACTCAGGACTTCTAAAATCACCATTTTCTTCTAACGGCGACCATTCATTGTGTTTGTTTGTTTTTAATTGTTTGGCTACATCTTTCAAGTTGAACTCGCCGTCGCCGTCTATATCATGTACCTCATTGATAATAAATTTATTGGCGGTAATCTTGGGACGACCTTTTGATTTTGGAATAGTCTTATCGTCGCCAAATAAACTTAGTTGCGTATTGGCTACGGGCGAGGGCTTGTAGCTAGTGGTGATGAGTTGTTTTAATCCAAGTTTGTTGAAATTAAGCACGAAATAGCGAAAAAAATTGCTTTCAAAAGGATCGTCGCAGTTGCAATATACTACCTTATTGCGAAAGGTATCAGGATTATAATCTAGATACTTTTCAATCTCTTTTTGAATATCGCTGTATTGAGTATAAAACTCATCGTTTTTTGCTTTCTTTGCTTTTGTAAGATTTTTGATTGAGGAATTTCTAGCCATAGTTTTATTTAGTTAATATCGGGCAAATCTCTTAGTCTTTTGCCTTTATATTGCCAATAAGCCGCCCCTTGGTATGCTCCGCTATCATTTAATTCTCCTTTT
>CAZJVL010000023.1:0-5908 GCA_964549875.1 uncultured Candidatus Saccharibacteria bacterium | reverse complement strand
ATCTTCAGATATTTCTTTATTTCTATATTTTTCATCAATTTCTTGAATCAATTACTCCCTTGATTCTCTAACTCTGACACGATACTCCTCTTTTTTAACGCCGAGTAATTTAACCAATTCATCTTTTCTTTCCTTGCTTAACGACGGCAAAAACAACTTTATCTGCTTTCCTTCTTCAACCGGAGTCAACCCCAAATTTGAGGATTCTATGGCTTTTTTAATCGCGCTTTTTAAACTCTCATCCCAAACTTCTATTATAATCACATTGGGTAATTTAATTGAAATTCCGGCTAAGTGCTTTAAAGGAGTTAAAACCCCGTAGCTGTCAATTTTAATATTTTCTACCAAAGCAGTTGTTGGCCGGGAGCTGCGAAAAGAGGAAATTTCTTTTTGAAAATCCTCTAATATTTTTTTTGTTTGTTCTTCAAATTTTTTAATCATAATCATAAATTGAATCTCTATCGAGGTTGAACCTCGATAGGCCTCGATTGACTTTCTGTCATTTGAAGAAAAATATTTTCCATTAATAGCTGTCTATTAATATTAGTGTCAGTTAATAAATATATTGCTTTCAGTATCTCTGCTGCCAATTTATTCTTTTGAAGAGGAGTTAAATTCAGGCCTGCTGAATCTTGGGGAGACCTTAAGACTGCCAGCCATTCTTTCAAAGTAGCTATTAACTCTCCCCCATCTTCTGTTAATTTCTGAAAATAAGCAGATTGCTTGGCAAAACCTTGAGACAAGAGAGTGATTAAATCTTTTCTTTTTTTATCCAATTGTTTTCTATAATCAGCATCCAGTAATTTAATAGCTTCTCCAATTTTCCCCTCAGCCCTTTCGGCTATCAGGCGGGATTCGTCTTGGGACAAGGAGTATTCTCTTATCAAAAAATCAATAAGGGATTGCTTTGCGGCTCTCTTAAATCTTAAAGGAAGAAGGCGGGAACGAATTGTCGCAAAAAGATTTTTTGGAGAATCAGTAATTAAAATAATCAAATTATTTTCCCGGGATTCTTCCAATGTTTTTAAAAGAGCGTTCTGCGAATCATCGGTCATTTTATCAGCTTGATCAATAATCAAAATTCTGATGGCGGAAATTTGAGGATGGTATATCAAAAAATTCAACCCTTGTCTAATTTGTTCTATTTTTATGGAATTCTCTTCTGGATTAATAATCATTAAATCAGGGTGGTATCCTTGATTAAGCATCTGACAACTGGCACATTTATTGCATCTTTCCCATTTTTTATTCTTGCCGCAGAGGAGCGCTTCAGCAAACACTCTTGCCGTTGTCATTTTTCCTAATGATTCTTCCCCCCAAAAAAGAAGGTTCTGAACCAATCTTTGATCAGAATCAAAGAACTTCTCTAAAAAAGTTGTCACCCTATCATGCCTAAAGAAGGCCATAAAAGAATTTTTAATTTTTAATTTCCAATTTTTAAATAAACAAATATAATTTTTAATTTTTTAAACAGTTTAAAAAAATTAAAGTATTTAAAAATTATTTATAAAATTAAAAATTACAAAATTACAAAATTGACTGCCTTGCTGTCATCCTGAGCCGAAGGCGAAGGATCTCTTGCGGATGCAAGATTCGCCAACAAGTGGCGAGATTGCCACGCTCGCCTGCTGGCTCGCTCGCAATGACGTAAGGATTATAAATTGTAAATTGTAAATTGAAAATTGACTTATACAGAACACAGTATACAGAATACTGATTATCGGTAGGTAGTGATGCTTTTTTTGTAAAGTTCCAAATTATCTAAAATAACTCCGGTTCCTTTAGCCACGCAATAAAGAGGTTCTTCGGCAACATAACTTGGCACCCCGGTCATTTTAGTAATCAAATTACTAATATTATTTAAAAGCGCTCCGCCGCCGCTAATAATCATTCCTCTCTCCATAATATCGGCCGCTAATTCAGGAGGTGTCTCTGAAAGAACTGTTTTTACTGCCTGAACAATATCTTTCAGGGTACTGCTGATTGCTTCAGCAATCTCATTAGAATTGATAACTATATTTTTTGGCAATCCTTCGGTCAAATCCAGCCCTCGTATTTCCATCTCTGCTTTATTTTTTATCGGTAAAGCTGACCCTATTTTTATTTTAACTTCTTCAGCTGTTCTCTCGCCAATCGCTAAATTATACTTTCTCTTAACATAATCAGCAATTGCCGCGTCCATTTTATTTCCGGCCACTCTTACTGAAGACCAAGAAACAATACCCCCTAAAGAAATGACAGCCACTTCTGTTGTCCCGCCGCCGATATTAACTATCATATTGCCACCAGCAGAATTGATAGGTACGCCCGCGCCTAAAGCTGCTAAAATTGGCTCTCTTGCCACATAAGCCTCTTTTGCTCCTGCTTCTCTGGCGGCGCCAATTACCGCCCTTCTTTCTGTAGAAGTAATCCCCACCGGAACCGAAATGATTAAATCAGGTTTAAATATTCTCCAAGGGCCAGTCACTTTATTAATAAAATATTTCAACATTGCCGCTGTTACCCGATAATCGGCTATCACTCCGTCTTGCAAAGGCCTATATGTCTTAATTACTTCAGGCGTCCTGCCTAACATCTCCCGCGCTTCTGTCCCGATGGCTAATATCTTATTGTCATCAATGGCAATAGCAACCACTGATGGTTCATTGATTAAAACCCCCTTTTGGGGGATAAAAACCAAAGTATTGGCCGTGCCTAAATCTATTCCTATTTTACGAACTAACATATACAATTACAATAATTTTTAATTTACAATTTACCCCAGTAGTAGAACGCTTTGCGTTCACTACGGGGCAGGCAATTTTCAATCAATTTTCAATTTTCAATTTTTAAACTGTTTGGAATTTGTAATTTGAAATTTGGAATTTATTTAGAATTTGTTCTCTCTATATCTGCCCCTAATTTTTTTAATCTCTCATCTATGTTCTCATACCCTCTGTCAATCTGATAGGTGTCTTTAATGACTGTTTTTCCTTTAGCTAAAAGCGCCGCGATGAGTAAACTAATGCCTGATCTGATATCTAAAGAATTAACATCTGACGCCGCATATAATGGCGTCGGCCCGGTAATCAGGGCTCGGTGCGGATCTGCTATAATAGCATTTGCGCCCATTTTTATCAACTCGTCAATATATTTTAATCTGCCTTCAAACATTGTATCAAAAATTAAACTAGTGCCATTTGCCTGAGTGGCTAAAACCCCAAATGGAGATTGCAAATCTGTGGGAATGCCCGGATATGGCTGAGTTTGTAGTTTAATACCAGAAAGATTATATGAAGGCAGCATTAAAATATCAGACAGAGAATTGCGATGGCGGCAGATATTCATTCTGACCCCCATTCCTTTAAGTTTTTTAATCACCAAATCCAAATGATCAGCTCTGACATTTTTAATCAAAATTTTACTTCTCATTGTGGCGGCTAAAATCATAAATGTCCCGGCTTCAATTGGATCAGGAATAATTTTGTGAACGGCGCCTGAAAGTTTCTTTTTTCCGATAATTTCGTATTGATGCGGCGAGACAATTTTGATGTTCGCCCCCATTTTTCTCAAAAAAACCACTAAATCCTCAACATGCGGCTCCAAAGCCCCTATTTTTAATATCGTTTTTCCCGGAAGCAAAGAAGCCAGCATCAATATATTTTCTGTGGCAGTAACGCTAAATTCATCCAAAATAACTTCCTGAGGCGAAACATCGCTTCCATTGTAATAATAATAAGCCGGAGTTCTTCTTATTTTTACCCCTAATTGGGAAATAGCGTCTAAATGAGAGTCAATAGAGCGAACGCCAATTAAACAACCACCGGGCGGCGCCAATTTAAATTTTCCAAAACGATGTAATAAAGAAGGGATTAAAAGGACTGAAGCCCTTAATTTTTTAACCGCGGACTGATCAAGCTTTTGAAGATTTAAATTCCGGGGATTTATTTTTACTCTTCTCTTGCCTAACCATTCTATTTTACCGCCCAAGCTTTGAATAATTTCCAAAAACCTATTAACATCTTCTATCAAAGGAAGATTATCAATAACCGAAGGTTTTTCTGCCAACAAGGCAGCCGCCAAAATAGGCATTGCCGCATTTTTAGAGCCCCTTACTTCTATTTCACCCTTCAAAGTTTTTTGACCATTGATAAGGAAAGATTCCATAAGAATACAATTTTGTAATTTTTAATTTTCAATTTTTAAACTATTTGTAATTTGTAATTTGTTTAGAATTTAGTATTTAGTATTTAACCTTTTCTTTTGATTCATAATTCATAATTCATAATTCTTAATTCTTAATTCTAATTGTGAGTTTTGAGATTTGTCAGCGACGGATTGTTTTTCCAAATCTTTCTTCGCTTAACAATCCTTTATGATAAGCCAAATTGCCGTTGATAATCACAGTTTCTATTCCTTCAGGATATTGAAAAGGATTTTTAACGCTAGATTTATCCTGAATTTTCTCAGGATTAAAAATAGTAATATCTGCGCAATAATCTTTTTTTATCATTCCCCTGTCTTTTAATCCTACTTTCTGAGCAACTTTTCCAGTAATTTTATAAATTGCTTCTTCCCATGACAGAAGATTTTTGCCGGCGGCATAATAACCAAGAAATTTAGGAAAACTGCCAAAAGCCCGGGGATGAATCCAAGCGCCTTTTTCCCCTCCCTTGATACTGCTAAATCCGCTATTGGAGCCAATAAAGGAGCATGGTTCTTTCACCGCTTCTATAATATTTTCTTCGGAAAGATCTTCTGTGAAAACAATCACTTTATCTTCACAAATTTCTATAATTTTTAAAATAGATTCCTCAATGCTGAGATTAAAACCTAGAGCTATTTCCTCCAAAGTTTTTCCTGTAAACCACCAACGTTTGCCGCTATCGGCTATTCTTAAATTTTTATAAAGATACTTTTTTCTTTTTAAATCCTGAATTATTTTATTTCTGACTATTTCATCTTTAATGTTTTTTAAAAGCACTTCCCGGCCGCCGACATCTACCCATTCAGGAAGGATGAGATAAAGAGATTGAGCATTGATAGAATAAGGAAAAAAATCAAAATTAATCAATTCTTCCCCGCGTATTGCTGAAGAAGAAGATTTTTGAAATGAATCATTGGCTTGACGAATCATTTTTAAGGCCTCTTTAAAAGAACTAAAATTGGGTTCACCTTCGGCTTTTAAATGCGATATTTCTATTGACACCCCTGATTTTTCCGCAATCTCAATAACCTCTCTAATACTAGCCAACAAGCCATCAGCTTCATTGCGAAGATGAAAAGATAAATATCCTTGATGTTTTTTCACCACTTGCGCCACTTCTAAGATTTCAGTCAACCCAACCATGCTTTCTGAAGCATAACCCAATCCAAAAGACACCCCCAAACCTCCCTGTTCTAATCCCTGAGAAACAACTAATTTAAGCTTTTCTAATTCTTCTTTTGTCAAATTTCTAAATTCTCCTTTGGTAAATTCATTTCTTAATCCCCCCCAACCCAATAAAGTCGCCAAGTTAACTCCTAATTTTTTATTATCTAAAAATCTCAGGAAATCTTCCACTTGCCGCCAATCTATATTCAAACGGTTAGGGTCAGCCCATTTTTTGATAAAATCCAAAGAGCCGCTGATTAATGGAGCTAAAGAAGCGCCATTGTTGCCGCAAATAATGCTTGTTATTCCTTGGCGGATTAAATTCTCTGCGCTAGGAGAAAAAAAGATATCTAAATAATGATCAGCATTGTTATTGATGTCTATAAAGCCGGGGCAAACAAATCTGCTTTCAGCATTGATTTCAATCTTTGCCGTTTCCTCTTTCAAATGACCAATCTTTGCTATCTTTCCCTCTTTAATTCCAATATCAACATCAATGGCTGAAATGCCGCTGCCATCAAATACCTGTCCGTTTTTAATGAGAATATCAAACAT
>CAZJVL010000022.1:0-5920 GCA_964549875.1 uncultured Candidatus Saccharibacteria bacterium | reverse complement strand
TCTTTAGCTTTTTCGTCTAATTCTGTTGGCAAGCTAACACCGTCAGAAAAGTTTTTATTAATAAATGACAAAACGCGATAAACAAAATTACCAAAAGTGCCAATTAATTCACTATTAGTACGTGTTGCAAATTCAGACCAAGAAAAATCAGCGTCTGATGTTTCTGAGCCATTCATTATTAAATAATAACGAAGAGTATCGCAATCAAATTCTGCTAAAAAATCTGGCAACCAAACTGCAAAGTGGCGACTTTTAGAAAATTGTTTCTTTTCTAAAGTCAGGTATTCGGAAGAAATAATTCTGTCTGGCAAATGAAGATTCCCTTGCCCTAAAAGAATAGCTGGCCAAATAATAGAATGGAAAGGAATATTATCTTTGCCGTGAACATAATAATGAAAAGCATTTTTATCTTGCCAAAAATCTTGCCAAGCATCTGGTTTGTTTAATTTCTGAGCCCATTCTTTACTAGCTGACAAATAGCCACAAACTGCTTCAAACCAAACATAAATACGCTTATCTTCATAACCCGGCAAAGGAACCCCTATCCCCCAATCAGTATCACGAGTAATCGCTCTATCAATTAAACCTTTGTTTAAAAATTCTAAAGTAAAATTTTTAGCATTTAAACGCCAACCTTCACTTTCTTTTACCCAGTCTTTTAATTGATCCTCAAAGGCAGTTAATTTTAAGAAAAAATGTTCTGATTCGCGCCATTTAGGCGTACTACCACAAATTTTACACTTTGGATTTATCAGTTGTTTAGTATCCATTAAATTGCCACAGCCATCACATTGATCGCCACGGGCAGAGGTAAAATGACAATTAGGGCACTCGCCCTCTACATATCTATCTGGCAAGAAACGAGCACATTTCTCACAATAAGGCAGGCTTTCTATTTTTTTATAAATATTTCCTTCTTCATATAGTTTTAAAAACATTTCCTGTACCACCGCTTTGTGATTTTCCGTCATGGTGTTTGTATAGTTGTCATAGGAAAAATTTAAACCATCTATTAAGGTTTTAGAAAATTCTTCATGGTACTTAATAGCTATTTTATCAGGAGTAGTTTTTAGTCTATCAGCTTCTAAAACAATAGGCGTGCCATGACAATCACTACCGGAAACATATAAAACATTATTACCATCCAAACGAAAATAGCGCGCCAAAACATCAGCTCCAATTAAGGCTGCCACGTGACCAAGATGAAGCGAACCATTAGCATAAGGCCAAGCAGCCGCTATTAAAATATTCTGTTTTTCAGTACTATTTTTATTCATATTCTTATTAATTATTCTGTTGACATTATAACATCCTTGCAATTAGCATTTGTAACTAAATTCATAATTTCATCAATTTTTGGCTCAACTGCTTTTATTTCTGTGCCGTCTTTTAGGTTTACTTCAACTTGCAAACTATGAGCTTGAAAAACTTGTTTTACCTGGCAATTATTAATTGCCTCTTTTATCTTGCCCCAAGCTAAATAATTTTTCAAAACAAATTGACGATTAGCTTTTAAAATAGTTTCAATATCTATCCACGCTAAACTCTTTTGAGCTTCTTCAGAAAAAATATTTTTTATATCTTGAGAGTAATAAGAGCCATCACGCGGAGCGATATGAGAAAACTGACTAGGGTTATAATAGGAAAGTTCATTTGGATAATCAACTTTCACTGGACCAGAAGAACCACTTAGCTCTTCCCATTTACCATCTTCTAAAAGATATTCACCGCAATATACCCAGACTGAGAAAGGAAACAATTCATTTTCTGGTTCCAAGTTTTCTACAGTACAATGACGCCAACTTCCTTCCTTTGTTTGCCAACTAAATTGTTCTTGATTTAAAAAATATCTTTCAAGAGAAAGAGCTAATTGCTCGTTGTCAAAACCAGAAGAAAAAGATAGATCTTCTTCTATAATAGAATTATCAAAAGATTCTTCTTTTTGTTCCTCGTTTTCTACAATACTTGATATCGGTTTTTTTTCTGAAAAAAATAGCCTTTCACCATCTTTTTTAAGCCAGAAAAAAAGAAAACTGAGTAAAAAAATAAAAGCAAGTAAATAAATTAAATTTTTTTTCATATCTTTATATTTAATCTCATCTTAACATTTATTTATAGGAAATTCAATTAAAAAAGGGGCCTTTTAAAGACCCCTTTGTAATCAGTATTCTAACTGCCGTCTGCTTTCTTTTTGGAGATAGCGAATAACGGCTTTTTGGTAATGTTTATAGATTTTCCCCGCTCTTTTGCTGGCAGAGGAAATTTCAGGATTGGTTTCTGAGAAATAAGGATCGTTGGTTGGTCCAAATCGAAACCAGGCTTTAATTATCTTCCCCTCTTGGTTGGTAGTAATTTCAACCTGTTCAGAGTTAATAATTAAAACTTTCTCCCCATCTTTAAGGCAAACCCTCACCTTAGTTCCATTTAGAACTCTTTCTGGCAAGATGAAAAGGTACTCCTCTCTATTCCCATCGTCATAATAATATCCATTGTGCTCAACAAAATTGAAGGCAATTTCCATGTCATTTCGATTTACGTCATGACTATTTTTAGGAATAGACGACAGAAAAGACAAAAAGAAATAAAATGCGGTTAAACAAATAATTATTATAACCGCTAAAATAAGTTTTTTCATGATAAAAATATTTTGGGTTTTTGTTAAAGGCCTGTTTTAATTGTTAATTTTAACTATTTTTTACTAAAGTGTCAAGATAAATAATTTAATATTCTTTACTTATAAAAAGAGCTTAGTAAAAGCCCTTTTTTTCTTATATAAATTTTATAATCCAAAAAACTATTTAAGAAGCAATAAAACAACAAAAACAATAACCATTAAGACAAAAAGACTTGCTCCGGTTATAAATAAAAGCTTTATCGCCTCCTTTTTCTTGCCATCAAGATAAAGTGCTAAAGGATTACCCAAAACAAGACCCCCAGTTACTAAAGCGGAAAAGATAAAAAGCATTAAAACGGCAACTGGAGTTATAATATCTTGGTCTGTAGTTCCAAACCAATTATTAGCTTGACTCATAAACGAAGACAGAAGAAAGATATAAACCAAGACACCTAAAGAATTTATGATTCCTTTTTTTATAATTTGTTTATTATTCATATACATTAATTATAGCATTATTCTGTTAATAAAACAAAATAAAAAAACTCTTCTTTTTGAAGAGTTTTTGAGTAATTAGTAACTAAATTTTCCGTAGGGAGTATTTAGACTAACTTTGTTTTTCTTGTCGTGCCAAAGCGGAGCGATGTGGCATTCCCCCAATCTATATAGAGGCAATCCACAGTCTATGGCCGCTTTTTTCAAGGATTCAATGAAAATAGGGTGATTTACACCAACAATATCAATCCCTATTCCGCAATTGAAGCTTTGATACATGTTTTTCCATTCTTCTTTTGAAGATTCTTGGATAATCCTAAATAACGGGGGTGGGGTTGGCATATCCTTTATATAATGAATATTGTTACCAACATTGGCAATTTTAGTGGCCCCTCCGCCGGTATTCATGCTGATTCCGTGAAGCATACCCAAGACTTCTGCTGCTTTTAAAGTACTGATAATTTTTTTTATCACTAGCGGCCATTGTCTGGTTGGAGACAAAAGAGCTTCACTAAATGTCATTCCATTTAGTTCTGCTGGGAAATCATCATAAGAGAATTTACCATGATAAAAATCTCCTTCTCTTTTCAGGTTGGGATATTTATCATTGTATTTCTCTGACATCAATTCTCGCCTGGCCATCGTTAGACCGTTGGACATAATGCCCGAGTTTTCTTTGGCTTCCCAAACAGCTCGACCGTCACTGGGAAAACCAAAAATTACATCACCTGGTTGAACATTGCCGGTAATTAGATCTGTTTTGTCGGCCCAGGCAGTAATTGAGATGTCAAACACTCCGGAGCGAACTTGATCTGGTAAATCTGCCGTCTCACCGCCAAGAAATTTAATTTGGAAACCATGTTGGCAGTAAAGCTTGCACAGCTCAGTTATCCTGGTGGCGACCGCCTTCATCACAACATTTTTTAATTCCCTCGGCATATTAACGTTGAGTACATCGGTGATAATCCACGGACCAAAAACAAAACCGCTGGCGGCGATATCCCCCGTATTCATTGCCAGGGCATCATCAACCATGCCTGTAAAAATTGCTTCATCACCTGATTCAAAATAATGCAAAAGCCGTTGAATAAATTTACTGCCATCACCATCTTGATGCATAGTTAAAGCCCTTGAGAAACAATAGGGATCAGTAATGATATTTACAAAAGCGCCTCGATATTCGTTATCAATCACTTTTTCAAATATCTCCTTTACTTCAATCTTGCTAGGATCAACGCCTAGTCTTTCATAAATACTCCTTTCCATTTTTTTCTATTTTGGTTTATTTATTTTTTAAACAACATTTATAAAGATTAATTAATAATAACTAATAAGTCAATTATATTACTCACGATTCTCTTTTATATAATTAGAATAAGTTCCTAGGGTGTATTTATGTATGAAAGTATTCAAATCTTTTAAGTCAACATAATTAAAACTTATTTTTAACTCTTCATTTTCTATTTCAATTTCTCCGTTTTTATTTACTGTTTCTATCCCCATTGGTTGAAATAATTTAGAGGCATACTAAAAAGGCTCCTTCTTATAAATAAAAATAACTCTAACATATGAACTGTACCCCAAAAAGCAGACACTTTTGTGTCCGCTTTTTGGGGTACAGTTCATTTAGGGCTATTTAAAATATGCGGGGAGAATGGGACGAACTTGGAACGATTATTTCTTTATTTTTTTAGCTTGCTTGGCCGGTGACAAGAAGTTATCACCAGAAACTACTTTTTTGCCAGTTAATTTTTCAAAATCGTTTTTAGCTTTTCTTGCATATCGACCGCCTTGAATTGCCGAAATAGCATTTTCTTTCAAGCCAAGCGCTGAATCTTTTTCGGCTACGTTTCTAGTGGTTAGTTCGGCCAAGGATGTGAATAGTAATTCTGCGTCAGACATGTGATCACGCAAATTATGTCCCTTGAGCTTTTTAATTTCTTTGTGTTGTTTAACAGATAGCCCACTCCATTCTTGATGAATAATGTTAGTCAAAATGGCAAATTCTTCCTGCTCTGTCACTTTGTGCGTCGCCCAATAATCGGTTAATTTATTTCTGATCTCCTGGCCACGCATGCGTTGTTCAATCCATCTTTCTGATCGGCCTAATTTTTGCCAATTACTCCTTGCTCTATTTAAAGCCATTTCTGGATCAACGGTTTCTTTAAGGCGTTCATAGCCAATCCTAGCCAACCAAAGCTTAAATGGTTCAGCCTTAGGTGATGGCACCGATTGAATAATACGTAAAATTGTTTCAACATCGCCAGCATCACTTAGATATTTTTTTCCATCTCTAGCCTCTAATTTCAGTTGGTGACAATTTGTCACCGACCCGCTGCCCTCTTTTTTTAAACGTTCTTTAAGCTTATTCCAGTATTTTCTCGCAGTTTGAAAATCGCTCTGGTCTGTTAAAACCTTAACGATATCAACCACGCTAAAATACCATTTTTCATCTTTTTCAGACCAAACGCGACGCACTGGCTCATCTTCAAAAATTGCAATTGATTTATTTTCCATATGATTTGCTATATTTTTTACTTAACTCAAGTATATCACGGCGAGTTGCAAAATTAAATAACTACAAAATATAACTCCGGAGCATTGTGTCTTAAATGGTAAAACTCCGAATGAGCTGGTTTTAGTTAATAATTAAAACCGCCAAATGTGTGTACCTAAAACATAGTTAAAATAGCTTGCTTTGGAACGGCTACTATTTATATAAATATTAGCTAAAATATACAACTATTTGGCAATATTTTTTATTGCTCTATCCAACAAAAATAAGCTATTGCTAGCTTATTTTTGTTAGTG
>CAZJVL010000021.1:0-6269 GCA_964549875.1 uncultured Candidatus Saccharibacteria bacterium | reverse complement strand
TATCACTAAGTTTTTTAAAAAAGATGATTATAAAGTAGATGGAAAACATATATTACTAAATCATTCTCGAGCCAAGAAATTGCCAAAATTTGTGAGAATAGATAAAGATTTTTGTAGATTAATCGGTTATTATGTTTCGGAAGGATATACCGACAACAAAGACTCAATTTCATTTTGTTTCAATCGTGATGAAAAAAAATATGTTGAGGATTTGAAATTTTTGATGGAAAAAGCATTTAATCTTTCCTCGTCAAGAATTTACCTAAGAAAAAATACTAATAGTATAGAGATTATCTACTGTTCAAAAATTTTAGCAAAAGTTTTCAGTAAACTTTTTTATAATAATGCTAATATACGAAGGGCTAATACTAAATGTTTGCCTATTTGGATGATGGGGCTACCTTTAGAAAAACAAGTTGAGATTTTTAAAGGATGGTGGAGAGGAGATAAAGGCACTACTTCTTCAAGGGAGTTAATGAATCAGATAAAAATTATTCTTCTTAGATTAGGAATAATCCCTTCAATTTATGAGCAGACTAAAGAAGATTTTAATGAAAAATATGTTCATAAATATAAACTAGGAAATAGAATTATAGAAGCTCAGCATAATTCGTTTAGTTTTAATAATCTTTCGTTTTTTCAAGATTTATTTGGGCTATTAAAGGATTCTGAATTTAAAAAATTTAATACAAAATTAGCCCGAAGACATGGATGGATTGATAAAAATTATATTTATTTACCAGTTAGGGATATTGAAATAAAAAATTACAAAGGTAAAGTTTATAATTTAGAAGTGGAGGAGGATAACACTTATCTTAGTGAATTTGCTACCATTCATAATTGCATGACTCCTTGGTTTGGTATATTTGGTTCTATGTCTGGCTTTGATTCCTTAAAAGAGGCCTTTGGAGAAAATACCAAATATATTTACGCTTTGGAAACAGGACTTTCAGCAGATCCAAAAATGGTTTGGCGAATACCAGATGGTCAAAAGGTAAGTTTGATTAGTAATTCTGACGCGCATTCTCCTCACAATTTAGGTAGAGAAGCCAATGTTTTTAATACAGATTTAAGCTATTCGGCGATGAGAGAGGCAATTATTAAAAAGGATAAGTCAAAATTCTTATATACAATTGAATTTTTCCCTGAGGAAGGAAAATATCATTATGATGGCCATCGTTTATGCCAAGTTAGAATGTCTCCAGAGCAAAGAAAAAAAGCAGGAGGAATTTGTCCAAAATGCGGTCGCAAACTCACCATTGGAGTTTTGTCTCGGATTGATGAATTAGCCGATAAAAAAGAAGATTTTATCCCAAGAGATGCTATTCCTTATAAAAGTTTAGTGCCTTTGGCGGAAATCATTGCTGAGGCCTTAAATGTTCAACCTCTCACAAAAGCAGTAGCCGAACATTATCAAAGATTAATCCAGAGATTTTCTAATGAATTTAATATTCTTTTAGACGTCCCTTTGTCTGAATTAAGCGCTTTGACACTGCCGGAAATTGTGGCTGGGATAGAGAAAGTAAGAAAAGGGAAATTGATTATAGAGCCTGGTTATGATGGTGAGTTTGGCAAAGTAAGAATATTTCCGGAAAAGAGAGAAGAAATAATTTCACAAAGTAAACTTTTTTAACCCCCACACCATAACGAACTATGGAAAAAACATTAATTGGTTACTTTTTTAGAAAAATTGGTTTTTATATCGTTGATTTTATAAGGACTTATTTTAAAGGAGGCCATTATTTTCTTTTCAGAACTTATCAGAATTTGTTTGCAAAATTAGAGCATAAAACAGGATTAATCGTTAATATTCGCTATTTCACAATTCCTCTCTGGCAGGAATACTCTCTGGCGGCATATTTGTTGAGCATTCCTTACCGGACAATAAAAATAATTTTTGGCGCGATTGTCTTAATTTTGTTAACTTTGATTTTCTCAGTGATTTATCTTTGCTGGTTTTGCTTGCCTTTCTACCTGATTTTGAAAACGATTTCACTATAATCAAGGTTCGGAGAGTTGTCTCAAAAACACGCTATCAAATTCCCCAGCGAGGAATTTGCGCTCGCGCTCGGCCTCGCTCTCTCACTCGCTCCGCTCGTTCGAACCATACCCGCTCGGCCTGCGCGACGGTTTTTTCAACAACATCTCCTCACCTTATCACTTAATAATTTAAAAATTGTAAATTGTAAATTGAAAATTGATTGAAAATTGTAAATTGTAAATTAAAAATTAAAAATTTATAGCTTATTATTATGAAGAAATGGCAAAAAAAGAGCAATAAAGAACCATCTAAAGAACCGCAAATAGTTTTTGAGGATGCTTTTTTCTTTTGGCCTGCTTGGAAAAGATTTTTATACAGAGTGTTATTTAGCGCCTTTCTTTATTTAGGATTAATTTTTTCTTTTTTCTTATTAATTCTTCAAATAGAACGATGGTTTTATTTGGCAATTATTTCTTTCCTATTTTTCTTCTTTCTTTTAATCAAACAGGGTCGGGCAGAACTTCCTTTATCAGAAGAAAATTTAACAAAACCTAATCTGAATTTAGCGCGTTTTCTTTCCCCGAGGGCAAGAGATGTTCTTTTAGAGAGTAAAGACGTTGCGATTAATCAGCAAATGTCTTTAGAGGCGGCCTTGTTATTAATTCTTCTTTTTCAGGAAGAGATTACCGAAGCTTTGTCTTTTTTGGATATTTTCCCGACGGACATAGAAGAAATGAAAGAATGCCTACAAAAAGAAAAAGCGGAAAAAACCGAAGAAATAACAAAGCAAAATTATAAGTTGTTTTTGGAAAATATTTGCTGTCAAGCGCTCATTGAATCAGTAAATTTGAAGAGAAATTCAATTACTGTTGAATCCTTAATGTTAGCTCTCTATTCTTTTCCAGACTCCCATGCCTTTGCTGTTTTTAATCTTTTTCATTTGGAGAAAAGTGATTTACTTACAGCTTTTGAGATGAATCGTCTTTCTCGGGAAAAAGGCATTGAAGTTCTAAAAGGCTTGGCTGATAAAGAGCAAATAAGTTTTCAACCAAAAAGAATAAAAGTCAATCGCTCTTTTACCTCAAGGCCAACTCCTGTTTTAGATCTTTATGGGGTTGATTTTACAGAGTTGGCTCTGAAATTAAAAATCGGCGTTATGATTGGCCATCAGCAGGAATATCAGAGTTTGGTGGATATTTTAAACAGGTCAGGAAAAAGGAACGTTCTTCTTATTGGGCCAGCTGGAGTTGGAAAAGAGACGATTGTTTCGTATCTTGCCTTTAATTTAGTGCGGGATAAAGTTCCTTCTGGGTTAAGGGATTATCGTCTTATCAGCCTCTCTCTTTCTTCCCTGTTTGGAGATATTGAGGAGCCTGTGGAAGTTTTTAATCGTTTAACAAAAATCACCAAAGAGTTATTAGTTAACAGAGATATCATTCTTTATTTGCCTCAGTTTCATAATTATAAATCTTTGGCTCAAAAAGGGGGTTATAATGCTTTAGATACTTTTCAGTCGCTGATAAACGCTTCTTGGGTGCCAATTATTGCGGCAACAACACCAGAAGATTACCGTCGTTATTTGGAAGAAGATTCTATTGTAAAAGAAAATTTTGAGATTATTAAAGTGCAGGCATTAACCAGTGAGGAAGCGATTACTTTTTTGGCATTTCGCAGTTTAGAATTACAACACCAAACAAAAATTAAAGTAAGCTTTAAGGCGATTAAAAGAGCGGTAGCTTTGGCTCAGAGGTTTTTAACAACAGTGCCCTTGCCTTCTTCGGCAGAATCGCTTTTAACAGAAGCGATAGAAGGCGCCCGCCGCAACAATAAAAAAATAGTCACTGAGCAGGATATTGTGGATTTAGTGAGTTTAAAAACTCAGATTCCTTTGGATATTTCGTCAGCAGAAGAAAAAGAGAAATTATTGAATTTAGAAAAGCTTATTCATGAGCAATTAATCAATCAAGAAGAAGCTGTTCAATTAGTTGCTTCAGCTTTAAGGCAATACCGCGCTGGCTTAAGCAGTATTAATAAACCAATTGCGGTTTTTCTTTTTGTGGGACCGACCGGTGTGGGAAAAACAGAATTAGCAAAAACTTTGGCAAGAATTTATTTTGGCAGCGAGAAAACAATGATTCGTTTTGATATGGCCGAATATCAAGACAAAAAAAGCATTTATCGTTTTATCGGGAGTCCTGAAGGGGATAATGCCGGAGCATTGACAGAGGCAGTTAAAAATAATCCTTTTTCCTTGATACTTTTGGATGAATTTGAAAAAGCCCACCCTGATGTTCTTAATATCTTTCTGTCTCTTTTTGACGAGGGAAGATTAACTGATAATTTAGGACAGACAATTGATTTTACAAACACAATCATTATCGCCACTTCCAATGCTTTATCTGATTTTATTAAAGACGAGATTGAAAAAGGAACAGAAACCCAAAAATTATCAGAAATACTGAAAAAGAAATTAACAAACTTTTTTAAACCGGAACTTTTGAACAGGTTTACTGAAGTGGTTGTTTTTAAGCCCCTGACGCAAGAACACTTGGAAGAAATAGTAAAATTAAAACTCAGAGAATTAGCTAATTCTCTGATGAAAAATAAAAAAATAAAATTACTTTTTGATGAAGAGGTGGTTGCAAAATTAGCTCAACTGGGCTACAACCCTATCTTTGGGGCGAGGCCTTTAGATTCAGTAATCAGGCATTATATCAAAGATAATTTAGCCAAAGCTATTTTAAAGGAAAAAATCGGTCCTAATAGTCAGATAACTTTTTTCCTAGAAAATGGAGAATTTCAGACCAAGATAACCACTGCCTCAATAAATTAGAAAATTTTTTTGGTGATTTCTTTAAAAACCAGAGGTTGGTTTTCAGCTAATTCAGCTAAAATCTTGCGGTCAATAATAATTTGTTTGTCTCTTAATCCTTTGATAAATTTATTATAGCTAAACCCTTCTGCTTTCAAAGCGGCATTGATTTTGATTTGCCAAAGCTTTCTTTTCTCTCTCTTTTTAATTTTTCTATCTCGGAAAGCATTGGTTCTGGCATGGAGAGAAGCTTCTTTGGCTAAGCGATATTTGCTTTTACGGCCATATCTGAACCCTTTGGTCTCTTTGAGCAATTTTTCCCGTCGTTTATGGGCGATAGTGCCTCTTTTAACTCTGGTCATAGTAAGAATAAAATCTTCTTCAAAAAATTTCTTTAATAATTACGAATGTTGAAGGATTCTTTTTTTTTGCTTGGCTACTATAATTGGTCTTTGCCTTCTTCTTTTAACTTTTGTCGGCTCTTTGGCTGTAGTGTGGCCAATATTACTGGACCGTCTAATGATTTTGTTTTTCTTGGTCTGTTTTAATCTCTTGCAAAACAATTTTCTTTTCATTTTAGCTTTCTTTATTTTTTATTTTAAGACAATAGTCAGCCCGCGAGGGGCTTTTTTTAACGGCTGGATAATTTTATAGGGAACAGTAATTTTTTGGCAAAAATTATTTATTTTTTCTTTAGCAAGGTCAAAATGAGCTTTTTGCCTGCCGTGTAATCTCATTTCAATTGTTACCATCCTATCTTCTTGAAGAAATTTTTCCACCTTTTTTATTTTTGTGCTGAGGTCGTGTTCTCCTTCGTTAAATCCCAAACGGACAGATTTCTGGGCAGAATGTCTTTCTTGTAATTTCTTTTTTCTCAATTCTTTCTCTTTTTGATATTTCAACTTATCATAATCTCCGAGTTTATATATTGATGGAGTGGTTTTATCAGTAATTAGCACCAAATCAAAGCCTTTGTTTTGGGCTATTTGAGATGCTTCTTGAAAAGAAAAAATTCCTAATTGTTTTCCTTGTTCGTCGATGAGACGAATCTCTTTAGGTATCAAGTTTAAATAAAAAAATTAATTATTTTATATTTGTGAACATTTTCTGAGGTTATTAGTAGAGCCAATATATAGTTTATCATCTTTTAAACTTTTTAGAATATACATATAGAACATAATTCTGAAGTTCGTTATGGTGTGGGGGTGGACCCCCACACCAAACGAACTTATGATGCCAGGCTTGTTTTAATTCTTTTTAATAATTGCTTGAGAGCTCTCGCCCTTAATTTAAGATTGTGCTCTCTATGTCTGGCATCTTCTTCATTAGCATAAGCTTCATAGTATATAAGCTTGAATGGTGAGCGGGTTTTAGTTGATTTATTGAGACCAGAATTATGTTCTTTTAATCTTTTTCTTAAATTATTAGTAGAGCCAATATATAGTTTATCATCTTTTAAACTTTTTAGAATATACA
>CAZJVL010000020.1:4072-6474 GCA_964549875.1 uncultured Candidatus Saccharibacteria bacterium | reverse complement strand
ATATAAAAAGTGCCCAAAGCATGCAATTTCCAATAATTCTACTAATAATGATTCCCTATTTACTTTTAACATTTCAGAATTTAGAAACAATGTCAATGGGTTTAAAAATATTTTTATATCTCATTCCTTTTTCTCATCCCTTTATCGCTTCCAAGGTATTAATCTTTGATAATTATTCAATAGTGATTGCCGGAATAATATATTTGATTATTTTCGCCGCTCTTACAATGTATCTGGCAATTCGATTATTTAACACTGATAAAGTTCTTACAGCAAAATCGTCTTCTTTTGGAAAGTTAAAATTCCGAAAAATCAAAAAATAATAAAAAACAGAAGTTAAACTAAATTCTTGAATCTAATTAGAGTATAATATAAATTATTTGACTATATAGCGAGGTATTGTTTCTCGAAGGCGAGCAATAATCTCATCATCAATAGTATTACAGGCTTTAGCTAGTTCTTCTACTGTTATTTCTTCCTTTCCTTGCTGCCCGAGAAGAACCACTTCCTCTCCTTGAAAAATATTTCTAATTTTATTTACTTCAACGATAATCATATTCATACAAACTCTTCCTCTTACGGGTACTCGTTTCCCTTTGATGAGAACAAATCCCCGATTACTTAATCTCCTATCAAAACCATCATAATATCCAACTGGTAAAACAGCGATTTTTGTCTTATTTACAGTTCTAAAAGTAGCTCCATAACCCACATAGCTTTGAGCAGGAATAGTTTTTACTAAAGAAACTCTTGTTTTCCAAGTTAAGGCAGGTAAAAGTTTAATTTTTCTCTGTAAGCATTTTTTCTTGGAAGAGACATTGGGATAGTAACCATAAATAGCTAAACCCGGTCTGACAAGATCAAAATGACTATTTTTAGTTTCTAAAAGAGCAGCGCTATTAGCTGAATGAATTAGAGGAAATTTTATTCCGTTTTTCTTCAATTCTTTTAATAAATCTTGGAATGCTTTCAATTGTTTCCTAAAATACATCTTTTTTGTTTCTTCATCGGCAGTGGCAAAATGAGTAGCAATTCCCTCTAAAGAGAGGTTCTCTAATTTTTTAAGTTCAGTAATTAAATCTTTGGCTTCACTAACTAAAACCCCTAAACGGTGCATCCCGGTATCTATTTTTAAATGGATCAAAACTTTCTGTTTGGATTTCTGAGCCAGTTGATTAAGCTTTTTCGCTGTTAAGTAATCAGAAATAAAAACTCTTAATCTCAAATCTATAATTTGCTGCAAATCATCTTCAGGAATATATCCCATTACTAAGATCGGCTTTCTAATTCCAATTTGCCTTAGAGAAGTTGCCTCTTGTAATGAATTAACACAAAACCCATCAACCTTACAATCGCTTAGTAATTGAGCTATATTTTCTATTCCTAAACCATAAGCATTAGCTTTAATGCAAGGAGCCAATAGAACTTTTGGCCCAATAACTTGACGAATCATTCTAATATTATTTTCTATTCTTTTTTTTGACACCTCTATCCAAGTTAAATCTTTATACATAAAAAATAATAAAGCATAAACACAATAACTAAATCTATCTTATCGCTTTTTGAGGCTATTTACAATAAATGATGGTTAATTATACCTAAGTATTAAAAATATAAAAAAAGCGGCTTTGCAACCATCAAAATAAATTATCGAGGTTGAACCTCGATAATTTGATAATTGGCGGAGAGGGTGGGATTTGAACCCACGGTGCCCTTACGGACACAGTTGCTCTCCAAGCAACCGCACTAGACCACTATGCGACCTCTCCCTAAACCTCCCGCGCTAATAAGAAATTGTCTCTTCTTTTTTGACGCGAGAGGTAAGCTTTTTATTGAAAGCAATGATTCTTTAATTAAAGTTTAATTGAATCAGCAAGCTTTCCGATCACAGGCAATTGTTTTGTTTTTCCTTCTAAGACATTGATAATTCCGATAATAGATAAAACAACCAAGACAACCCAAATAATCGGAGCAATAACCCATCCAATAACCGGAATTGTTGCGATGATACTATTTATTATTTCAATAATAAAAAGAACTAATCCTTGTTTGGCGTGAAAAAAGATAAAAGGATCGTCTTTTTTTGTTAAAAGAGGAACAAGGCATAAAACGCTAATATAGCTGAGAATACCCATTAGCTTTTTATCTTCTGCCTTCTTAGAAGCCTCTGACACTTCTTCAGTTCTAGCGCCTGTTTCTTCAGAAGTTTGCTCTTCTGGAGATTGTTTCTGAATATCTTTATCCATAGTTTTGATTAATTTTATTTTTCCGTCTAATTTTTCTCTGCCTTCATCAGATTTTGAAGAAATATGTGAGGGCAAGTGAAATTTAGGCGGAGACATCGACCTTTCACTATTTTAGCAAATTTTTATTGGTTTGTCATCACTTTAAATTTACAATTT
>CAZJVL010000020.1:2205-3972 GCA_964549875.1 uncultured Candidatus Saccharibacteria bacterium | reverse complement strand
GTTTAAAGGTTTAAACAAAATAATAAAAGTTTAAATGTTCATTTGTCTCAATGCTTTAATTCTCTCCTCAACCGGCGGATGAGTCATCCAAAGTTTACTGACTCTTTTTCCCCGAAAAGGATTGGAGATAAAAAGATGGCTAGTGGCATTAGAAGCGGTTTTTACAGGGGTTGGGTCTTGGGAAATTTTTTCTAAAGCGCTGGCTAGACCTTCGGGATAACGAGTTAAAAGAGCGCCTGAAGCATCAGCCAAAAATTCTCTCTTTCTTGAAATGGCTAATTTAAGCAATGTTGCTGCTAAAGGAGCTAAAATAGAAGCAATAATGCCTACCAGAAGCATAATCAATCCTAAATTATTTTGGTTTTCGTGATCACTAGTTCCTCCCCAGAAAAGCGACCTCATTGCCCAATCTGACAACAAAGCAACGAGACCTACCAAAACTACAACTACAGAACATAAAAGAATATCACGATTGCCAATATGAGACAATTCATGGGCAATCACTCCTTCTAATTCTGATTTTTCTAATTTATCCAACAGGCCTTGGGTGACACAGATAACTCCATGTTGAGGATCTCTTCCTGTAGCAAACGCATTTGGCGAGATATCGGCCATAACATAAATTTTAGGCATTGGCAGGCCAGCGGTAAGAGACAAATTCTCAACAAGGCGATACAAATCTGGATAGTCTCTTTTTTGAATAGGTTTCGCATTAGTCATTGAGAGAATTGCCTTATCAGAATACCAATAACTTGAAAAACTCATCACGATACTGATAATAACCGCCAGGTATAAAATAAAAGGTGAATCAAATAGATAGCTGAAAATCCATCCCAGTAAAATCACTAATATTAAAAAAACCGTGATTAAAAGCCACGTTTTTCGAATGTTAGAACCGACTTGTGTATAAAGAGTCATATAAATTCAAAATGCAAAAATCAAAAATCAAAAATCAGAATTTTGCTTTTACTGCTTCGCGCTCAGCTGCCTCGGTAATTTCAAATAACGGTTCTTCTTTAAAGCCAAAAATACCAGCAAAGATATTTTTTGGGAAAACTTTAATGGCAATGTTGTAATCGCGAACATTGGCATTATAAAAACGGCGCGCGGCTTGAATTTTATCTTCGGTATCAACCAATTCTTTTTGCAATTCAATAAAATTTTGATTGGCTTTTAATTCAGGATAATTTTCAGCTACGGCAAAAAGAGTTTTTAATGTCTGGTTAAATTGATTCTCCGCTTCCATTTTTGTTTTGCTGTCAGTGGCGCTCATCGCCTTAGATCTGGCTTCGGTTACTTTTTCAAAAACTCCTTTTTCATGAGTTAAATACCCTTTAACCGATTCGATCAAATTAGGCACTAAATCATAACGTCTTTTTAATTGAACATCAATATCTGCCCAAGCTTCTTTTACTCTTAATTTCTGCCTCACCAGAGAATTATAGGCAAAAATAGCAAAAATAACTACAACTGCCAAAATAAACCATAATATATTCATATTTTTTTTATTGTTAATTTTTTACCCTGTTAAATAATTTTAAATTTTTGAATATGTTTTACTTTATATATGTGCTATACAATCTACGAGAGATAAAAAATTCTATACAGGATATACGGAAAATTTAAAATTAAGATTTGAGCAACATATTATGCAAGATGTTTATTAAAAGTCGGCTCAAATCTTATTTAACAGGGTGAATTTTTAGTATTCGGGCATTCCCATATCAGGCATCTCTGGATTACCAGCCATACCCAAGTTTTCTTTCT
>CAZJVL010000020.1:0-2105 GCA_964549875.1 uncultured Candidatus Saccharibacteria bacterium | reverse complement strand
GGCATTCCCATATCAGGCATCTCTGGATTACCAGCCATACCCAAGTTTTCTTTCTTTTCCGGAATATCGGTAACCACTGCTTTTGTTGTCAAAAACATTCCTGCTACTGAAGCGGCATTCTCCAAAGCACTTCGAGTAACTTTAGTCGGATCAACAATTCCTGCCTTAAACATATCAACAAATTGCTCACTTTTGGCATCAAACCCTTCATTTTCAGCGCGTTTTTTGGCTTCTTCAAGAACAACTTCGCCATTACGTCCGGCATTTTCAGCTATCTGACGCAATGGTTCTTCCAAAGAACGACAAACAATATCAAAACCTATTTTTTCATCAGCGTCTTCTGCAGCAAATTCTTTTAAGTTTAATACTTTTGAACATCGAAGTAAAGCAATACCTCCCCCAGCAACAACGCCCTCTTCCAAAGCCGCCTTAGTAGCCCTCACCGCATCTTCTACCCGATGTTGCTTTTCTTTTTGTTCTACTTCGGTTGCGGCGCCAACTTTAATTACTGCTACACCGCCAGATAATTTAGCCAATCTTTCTTCCAATTTTTCTTTATCAAATTCTGAATCATTAACTTCCAATTCTTTTTTGATTTGTTTTATTCTGTTTTGGATTGCTGCTGCCTCGCCATTACCTTCAATAATAGTTGTATTTTCTTTTGTCACCACTACCCTTCTCGCGCCACCCAAATCTTCTAACTCAGCTTTATCAAGCTTCATTCCTATTTCCTCAGAAATTATCTTCCCTCCGGTAACAATAGCAATATCTTCCAAAAGCTCCTTTTTTCTATCGCCAAAACCAGGGGTTTTAACAGTAACTACATTAAGAGCACCGCGAAGTTTATTGATAATTAAAGTTGCTAATGCTTCGCCGCTTACATCTTCAGCAATAATTAAGAGATCTTTTTTGCCACTTTGAACAATTTTATCCAAAAGAGGTAGAATCTCGTGGATATTAGTAATCTTTTGGTCAGTAATAATAATTGACGGATTTTCCAAAACCGCTTCCATCTTTTCAGAATCAGTAACCATATACGAGGAGATATACCCTTTATCAAATTGCAATCCCTTAACTACCTCTTTAGACAAACCAAGTGTTTTTGATTCCTCTACTGTGATGACGCCATCTTTACCAACTTCATCAAAAATATCAGCAATTAATTTGCCGATTTCCTTGTCATCGGCTGAAATCGTACCCACATTGGCTATTTCATCATGGGTTTCAACTTTTTGCGCTGTATTTTTTAATTCCTTGACGACTATTTTAACGGTTTTATCTATCCCTCTTTTAATGCTTAAAGGATTAGCGCCTGCAGTAACATTTTTTAACCCTGCCGTAATCATTGACCAAGCAAGAACAACTGCTGTCGTTGTTCCGTCGCCGGCGACATCATTAGTTTTTTCCGCTGCTTGTTTTAAAACTTCAGCGCCTAAATTTTCGGTTTTATCTTCTAACTCTATTTCTTTAGCAATAGTAACGCCATCATTAGTAATCATTGGCGAACCAAATCCTCTATCCAAAATTACATTAGAACCTTTTGGTCCTAAAGTAATCCTGACAGTTTGGGCTAATTTATCAACTCCTCTTTTAAGGGCTTGACGAGCTTTGTCGTCAAAAATAATATTTTTGGCCATAGAACAATAATAATTTTAAATTTTAAATTTTAAATTTTAATTTTGAGTTTTGAGTTTTATTCAACAATTGCCAAAACATCATCTTCGCGAATCACTAAATACTCTTTATCGTCTATTTTAATTTCATTGGGGCTATACTTGGTAAATAAAATTTTATCCCCTACTTTGACGCTTAAAGGAATTATTTTTCCTTCGTCATTAGTTTTTCCGGGACCAACAGCAATTACTTTTCCCATTTCTGGTTTTTCCTCTGTTGACTCAGGAATGAAAATCCCTCCTTTTGTTGTCTTTTCTTCGCTCAAAGCTTCAACAAAAATATGATCTGACAATGGTTTTATGTTCATTTTAAATTTACTATATATTAATCTTTATTAATTTTTAAAATAAAGAAAAAGATATTGTTGAGAAAACCGTCGCGCAGGCCGAGCAAGCATGGTTTCGCCGAAGGCGAAGAGCGAGGCCGAGCGC
>CAZJVL010000019.1:0-7284 GCA_964549875.1 uncultured Candidatus Saccharibacteria bacterium | reverse complement strand
TCAATTTTCAATTTTCAATTTTTAAACTGTTTGGAATTTGTAATTTGGAATTTGTTTGTAATTTGTAATTTGGAATTTGTAATTTATTTGTGATTTGTTTAGAGTTTAGGATTTCGAGTTTTTATCGTGTTTTCAATTATATCAAAAAAATTAGTGATTGTCATTTTTCCAATATCGCCTTTTTTCCTTTCTCTTACAGCTATATTCTTCTTTTTTTCCTCTTTGTCTCCAACTACTAAAATATAAGGAATTTTCTGAAGTTCAGCTTCTCTTATTCTCTTAGACAATGTGTCAGCGCCTAGCCAGCATTCTGCCCTTAATTGTTTTTCCTGAAGAAGGTGAACAATTTGCTTGGCATAGCGAGTATTTTTTTCTTTTACGGGAACAACAACTATTTGAAGAGGAGCTAACCATAGAGGAAATTCTCCTCCATAATATTCAATTAAAACGCCTAGAAAACGCTCAATGCTTCCTAATAAAGCCCGGTGAATCATTACTGGCTGTTGCTTTTTGCCTTTTTTATCAATATAAAACATTTCAAATCTTTCCGGTAAATTAAAGTCCACTTGAATTGTGCTGCATTGCCAAGACCTTCCTAAAGAGTCCTTAATTTTAATGTCAATTTTTGGTCCGTAAAAAACACCGCCTCCTTTATCAATTTGATATTTTACATTCGCTTCTTTGAGGGCATTCTCTAAAGCATTAGTAGCTTTTCTCCAATTAGTTAAAGTTCCCACATATTTTTCTGGTCTGGTGGAAATACAAATATCATAATCTTTAAAACCAAAATCTTTTAATATCTTGAGGGCGAATTTGAATAAATTTTTCAACTCTTCGTCTAATTGATCTAAAGCGCACCAAATATGAGCATCATCTTGGGTAAAGCCCCTGACCCGGGTTAAACCATGCAAAACACCTGACCTTTCATAACGATAAACAGTTCCTAATTCTGTATAACGAAGAGGCAAATCGCGATAACTTCTAATCCTGTTTTTATAAATCAAAACATGAAAAGGGCAATTCATTGGTTTCAACTGATAATCATCTTTCTCCTCTTTATTTATCTCTTTTAGATGCATTGGCGGAAACATATTCTCGCGATAAAATCCGGTATGGCCAGAGATTTTCCATAAATTTAACTGACCGATATGCGGCGTGGCCACTAATTGATAACCATTTTTTAAATATTCATCAAGAACGTAATTTTCTACAATGCGTTTCAAAACAGCCCCTTGAGGATGCCAGAGAATAAGACCCGGCCCAACATTATCATCAATGTGAAAAAGATTTAATTTCTCTCCTAAAAGGCGATGGTCTCTTTTTTCTGCCTCTTCTATCTGATATAAATATTCTTTTAATTCATTTTCCTTGGAAAAAGCAACGCCAACTATTCTTTGCAACATTGGATTAGTTTCCTTGCCCCGCCAATAAGCCCCGGAAACTTTAACTAATTTAAAACTTAAAGGAAGCTCTTTCGTATTTTTAACATGAGGCCCTCGGCATAAATCTATAAACTCGCCTACTTGATAGATGGATACTGTTTTTGGAATTTTAATGCTCTGTTTTTTATTTCCAACTTTTTTATTTTTAATATTTGATATTTTATTTTGTTCTGTTGTACCGTATTTTTCCAAATCATTTATCAACTCCAATTTATAAGGCTGTCCCAACTCTTTAAAGATTTCCTTTGCTTCTTTTAAAGAAACCTCTTTCTTTTTGAAGCTAATTCCCTGCTTTATAATTTCCTTCATCTCTGCCTCAATTTTCGGTAAATCTTCCAGAGATAATGGTTTTCCAATATCTATATCGTAATAAAAACCATTCTCTATCACCGGCCCAATCCCAAATTTAGCCTCAGGATAAAGATTTTTAACTGCTAAAGCCATTATATGCGCCAAAGAATGGCGAATAGTTTCTAAAGATTTTTGTTTCATTGTTAATTGCAAATATCTTACTATAATTACTTAATTACTACAAACTGCTTAACTAACCCTCCATTGGCTCAATCGCCTCTAGCTTCTCGCCTATAATCTGATAACTGCCATTACGTTTATCCATTCTTCCTTCCACTAAAAGAACCCTATCCTCTCTTAAAACGTCGGCATAATTATTGAGGATTGCCGGATAAAGCACAACCTCTATTGAGTTGTCATAATCAGCCAAACGAGTAAATACCATTGGCTTGCCAACTTTAGTTCTAACTTGTTGAATTTTAGAAACAAAACCGCAAACCTTAATCTTCTTGCCCAAATAATACGGAGTTAATTGGGTGGCTGTCAAGGCAATCTTGCCTAAAATATTTTTATAACTATCCAAAGGATGGCTGGTTAAATAAAGCCCAAGATATTCCTTTTCCCAATTCATTCTTCTTCCCTTGTCTTCTGATGTTTTTGAATATTTCTCTTTTAAACTATCAAGTAGTTCATCACTTGATTCTTCTTGGAAAAGACGCATTTGATGGTCGTTTTTTGAATTATTAAATCGTGTACTCCAATTCAAAATTTCATCCAAGTGGTCTGCCATTAATTCTCTCTTTCCAAAACAATCCAAAGCTCCGGCTTTAATTAAACTTTCCAAGGCCTTTTTATTCAACAACTGACGAGGAATTCTTTTTAAGAAATCAGTTAAATTTTTAAATTCCCCGTTTTTTTGTCTTTCTTCCTGAATAGCCAAAGCCACGCCTTCGCCAACATTTTTTATCGCCGCTAAACTGAAAAAAATATCTCCTGTTTTTTTATCTATTCCAAACTCGGCAAAAGATGTGTTGACTGACGGCGGATTAACTTTAATTTTGAGGCGTTTACATTCAGCAATTTCAATGGCAATTCTGTCTAAATTGCCAAAGTCCGAAGTTAAAAGAGCGGCCATAAAAGCATTCGGATAATAAGTTTTCAACCAAGCGGTCAAATAAGTAATGCGGGCATAAGAAGCGGCATGGCTTTTGTTAAAACCATAACGGGCAAAGGGAAGAACCCAATTCCAGATTTTTTCTGCTGTTTGTCTGGTTATTTTATTTTTAATCATTCCTTCTATCATTTGCTCTTTTTGGGACTCTAACAACGGCTTAATCTTCTTGCCTACTGCCTTTCTTAAAACATCGGCTTGAGCCATAGAAAAACCGCCTAAATCATGAGCAATTTGCATCAGTTGTTCCTGATAAACACAAACACTATAAGTTTTTCCTAAAATTGGTTCTAATTTGGGGTGAAGATAAGTAATTTTCTCCCGGCCATGCTTTCGATTAATAAATTGAGGGATTAATTCCATCGGCCCCGGACGATATAAAGCCAGCATCGCGATAATATCTTCGAATTGCGTTGGTTTTAATTCTTGAAGATATCTTCGCATTCCCGGGGACTCTACCTGGAATAATCCTACACAATTGCCGCTAGAAAGCAACTGATAAACTTTTTCATCATTATAATCTATTTTGTCTAAATCTATTTCATCGCCATAAACTTTTTTAACAATTCTTGTAGTATTCTTAATAATCGTTAAATTAGCCAATCCTAAAATATCCACCTTGAGCAATCCTATTTTTTCCAAAGAATACATATCGTATTGAGTAATAACTTCTTTGTCATTGCGGCTTGAATGCTGTAATGGGGAATACTTTACCAAGGGGTCGCGCGAAATGACCACGCCGGCTGCATGAGTAGAGCCATGCCGAGCCACTCCTTCTAATTGCTGGGCCATCTCAATAATTTCCCGCGCTTCGCTGTTTTGAGCAACTAATTGGTTTAATTCTGGTATCATTTTCAGAGCTTTTTTTATCGGGTAGTCAAAAGGAATCAGTTTGGCTATCTGATCACCCAGAGAATAAGCATAACCCAAAGCTCTGGTTACATCGCGAACAGCTAAACGCGACTTCATTATTCCAAAAGTGATAATTTGAGCTACATGATCCTGCCCATATTTTTCAGTAATGTAATTGATTAATTCCGCCCTTCTATCATCAGCAATATCAATATCTATATCTGGCGGCTGAATTCTTTCCGGGTTGAGAAATCTTTCAAAAAAGAGGTCATACTTCAAAGGATCAACCGCAGTAATCCCCAAAACATAAGCGACAAAACTGCCGGCGGCAGAACCCCGAGTATTGGTTAAAATTCCTTGCTGTTTTGTAAATTGGATAAGATCTTGAATAATTAAAAAGTAATCACTAAAGCCGGTTTTTTTAATAGTTTCTAACTCATAGAAAAGCCTTTTTTGCGCCTCCTCGTTTCCCTGAGGATAAAGTTTTTTAAAATTCTTTAAAGCTAATTTTTCTAAATACTGATAAGAATCTTCTCCGGTTGCTGTTTCAAAATGCGGTAAAATTACTTTTCCTAAATCCAACTCTAAATTGCATTGATTAACTATTCTCTCAATATTCTCAAACAAATCCGGGCGTTCAGAAAAATCTTTTATAATTTCTTCTGCTGGTTTAAAATATAAATCTGCTTGTTTCATCGTAAACCGATCTTCATCTTCCATCGCCGACCCTGTCTGAATGGCCAGAAGAACATCTTGGACCTTTTTATCTTCTTTTTGAATATAGTGGACATCTGCTGTCACTACTGCCGGTATTTTATATTCATCAGCAATTTTTAATAATCCCTCGTTGATTATTTTTTGATCCGGCAACTCTGGATGATGTTGTAATTCAAGATAAAAATTTCCCTTACCAAAAATTTCTTCATATTCTTGGGCTAATTGAATCGCTTTTTCATAATTATCGGCTAAAAGGGCTGAAGAAAGTTCCCCTCGAGAGCAAGCCGAAAGAGCAATTAATCCCTCGCTATGTTCTTTTAAAACTGTTTTATCTATTCGCGGTTTATAATAAAAACCCTCCAGTTCGCCAAGGCTGACTAATTTCAAAAGATTTTGATAGCCTGCTTGATTTTTTGCTAAAAGTATTAGATGATAAAATCTAACTTCTTGTTTTTGGCCTCTATCGTGCAAAGAATGAGGAGCAAGATAAAATTCACAACCAATAATCGGTTTTATTCCCATCTTTTGGGCCAAAGTGTAAAACTCAATAGCTCCATACATCACCCCATGATCAGTCAAAGCCAACGCTTTAAAGCCATTTTTCTGAGCCTGCTCTAAAAGTTTCTCTGGCTGAGCCAGCCCATCTAACAAAGAATAATGGCTATGGACATGGAGATGAGTAAAATACATAATGGTAGTAATTCAAAAGTCAAAAGCTTGTCCTGAGCGAAGTCGAAGGATCAAAACTTAAACTATTCTAACACAAACCAAAATATTCAACAAATTTTACAGTTATTCGTAAATCTTTGCCGCCAAACTGCCAGTTATTCTTTGCTGATTGCCAATTAATTAAATAATTTTTTAATTTTAATCCGTGATTTTTATTTTTTATATTTTTTATATTTTTTATATTTGATTTTTTATTTTGTTTATATTATGAATCTCAAAACAGAAAAATATTATTGGAAAAAAGGATATTCTATCATTATTGGCATAGACGAAGCTGGTCGCGGGCCTCTTGCCGGACCAGTAACTGCAGCAGCAGCTGCGGTAAATTTAAAAATCAAAAATCAAAAAGAAAAATTAAAAATAAAAGATAAAAAATTTAAAAAAATCTTAAGAAACACAAAAGATTCTAAAAAGTTATCAGGAAAACAAAGAGAGCAAATTTTTAAATTGATTCAAAATTGTCCGGATATAAAATTCACTGTTTCATCTGTTGGCCCTAAAACAATTGACAAAATAAATATAGAACGAGCCACCCAAAAAGCAATGAAAAATTGTCTCCAAAAACTTCTTTCTGCGGAAGATGTCAAAGACAAGAAAATATTAATCCTTGTTGACGGGAATCAAACACTTCCACTTCACCGTTCTTTTTTAAAAAACGCAAAAATTGTTCAGAGAGCCATAATTAAAGGAGATGATAAAATTTTTTCTATTGCTTTAGCTTCTGTTATCGCTAAGGTTACCCGCGACAAAAAAATGACGAAGCTAGGAAAAGAATATCCAAAATATAAATTTGAAATTCATAAAGGCTATCCTACCAAACTACATCGAAAATTAATAAAAAAATATGGTCAGTGTGAAATACATCGAAAAAGCTACAGATTAAAATAATTGCTCCATTGCTAAATTGCTAAATTGCTATATCCTAAGCAAAGCCAAAAGCTAACTAACCAACAATATAACAATGCAACAATTAAACAATAAAAAATTACTGGTAATTCTTGGCCCCACTGCTTCTGGCAAATCTGATTTAGCCATTAAATTAGCTAAACTTTTTAATGGAGAGATTATTTCTGCTGATTCACGCCAAATATACCAAGGAATGGATATTGGCACTGGAAAAGTGAAAAAAGATACAGAATACACAATACTGAATACTGAATACTACTCCAATGATATTCGCCACCATCTTTTGAATATAAAAGAGCCAAATAAGCCTTTCTCTGTTGCCCAATACCAGAAATTAGCCTTCAAAACAATCAAAAATATTCAAAATCGAGGAAAACTGCCTATTCTCTGCGGAGGAACCGGCCTCTATATTTCCTCTGTTATTGAAAACTGGCAATTTCCAAAAGTTCCTCCCCAGCAAGAATTAAGAAAAGAATTAGAGAAAAAATCAGTAAAAGAACTTTTTAAAATTTATCAAAAATTAGACCCCCAAGGAGCCAAATTTATTGCAAGAAAAAATAAAAGAAGGTTAATTCGGGCGATTGAAGTTTGCAAAGACCAACAACAGCCATTTTGGCAGCAAAGAAAAAAAGCTAAACCTCTTTTTGATACCTTAGTAATCGGCATAAACCCCGTTAGAGAGAAAATTTCTAACGGGGTAAAACTACCGCAAGAAGAATTAAAAAGAAGAATTGCAAAAAGAGTTGAAAAAATGATAAAAATGGGATTAGAAACAGAAGTAAAAACATTGGTTAAAAAGTATGGATGGGTGCCTGCCCTTCAATCTATTGGGTATCAAGAATGGAAAGCATATTTTGAGAACAAAATTAAGAAAAAAGAAGTTCAAGATTTAATTGAGCTTCATACTTTGCAATATAGCAAACGCCAAATGACTTGGTTTAAAAAAATGAAAGGCGTGAAATGGATTGAAAAACCAAAACAAGCAAAAACAATAGTTAAAAATTGGCTGGAATCAAATAATAAATAATAATTAAGAAAAGGGCTTTTAATGTTAAATGTCATTCTGGCCCTAAGATGATCTGTATACTGTATACTGTATACTGTATACTGTATTCTGTATTCTGTATACTGTATAAATCAATTTTCAATTTTCAATCCTTCGACTTTGCTCAGGAC
>CAZJVL010000018.1:0-7576 GCA_964549875.1 uncultured Candidatus Saccharibacteria bacterium | reverse complement strand
TCTCCAAATGAGAAAAATCTATATCTTTTTGCGATAGCTTCTTGATAAGATTTTAAAATTAATTCCCTGCCAGCAAAGGCAGAAACCAACATTAATAAAGTTGACTTTGGCAAATGAAAATTAGTAATCAAAGCATCAACAAACTTAAATTTATACCCCGGATAGATAAATAAGTTTGTCCACCCTTGTTTTGCTTTTAATAATTTAGAATTTTGAGCACAGGCTTCTAAAACTCTGACTGCAGTAGTGCCAACAGCAATAATTCTTTTTTTCTTTTTTTTTGCCTCATTTAATCTTTGAACAGTTTCTTGATTTAATTCAAAAAATTCTGAATGTATTTGATAATCTTCAATATTTTGAACCTTAACCGGTAAAAAAGTTCCTAAACCAACATACAGCGTTACAAATTCTAATTGAACTTTCTTTGCTTCCAGTTTGTTTAACAAATTTTTTGTGAAATGAAACCCGGCAGTCGGCGCAGCAACCGAGCCATATTTTTCCGCGTAAATCGTTTGATATCCCTTAAAAGAGCGTTGGGTTGGCTCGGTAATATATGGCGGCAATGGAACTTGGCTTAAAGATAAAATTTCTTGTTTTAGCGCTTCACCTTTTTTATTAAAACAAATTACTCTTTCATAATTTACCCTGTTGAATGGTCGCCCTGCGAATTCAACAGGGTTTAATTTTTTTTCTATTCTTCCATTAAGAGTGGGGCTAAATTCAATAATTTGCCCTTCTTTTAATTCTGGCTTGCCAATTACTACCCAGCGCCGGGGCCAAGAAATCAAATCAAAAACATTTTTGTTTAAAGGGCGAATAAGAAAAACTTCTGCCTTTCCTTTTGTAGGAATTTTCTTTCCATATAAACGCGCTGGCGCTACCTTGCTATTATTAAAAACCAAAACATCATTATTGGACAGATAATCTATAATATCATAAAAATGCTTATGTTCTATACTCCCTGTGTTTTTGTCTAATATTAAAAGACGCGAGTGGTCTCGCGGCTCTATTGGCTCTTGGGCGATTAATTCTTTTGGCAAATAATAATCAAAAAGAGAGATGTCCATAAGGTTAACTCAAAACTCAAAGCTCAAAACTCAGAGCTCAAAATCCACCATTTCCACTATTATTATATCATTATTTTGCTATTTTATCTTATTTTTAGAAAATTGTTCCCGTAGCCATTTATCAGCATCTAAAAGAGCCATTGCTCCCCAACCGGCAGCAGTAATTGCTTGTCTGTATTTTGTATCACAAACATCACCAGCGGCAAATATACCTTCTACAGAAGTTTTTGTATTATCCCTGACTTTGATAAAACCGTTTTTATCTAATTCGACCTGACCTTTAAAAATATCAGTTGCCGGCCTAAAACCGATAGCCAAAAACAAACCGTCTATCTCTAATAATTTTCTTCTTTTGGTATTGACATTTTCAACAATTACCCCTCTGAGAAACTCGTCGCCTTTTATTGCAACCACTGTTGTTTTCCAAAGAATCTCTATTTTGGCGTTATTTAAAACTTCTTCTTGCAATCTTTTAGCCGCCCTGAATGCATCTCGGCGATGAATAATAAAAACTTTTTTGGCGTATTTGGTTAAAGCGATAGCGTTTTCCATAGCGCTATCACCGCCGCCAACAACAGCCACCGTCTTATCTTTAAAGAAGAATCCATCGCAAACGGCGCAGACTGAAATGCCGCGACCAATTAATTCCTTTTCCTTTTCTAAACCAAGCCAATTATTAGAAGCACCCGTGGCAATAATTATTGCTTTAGCCAAATATTCAATTCTTTCCTCTGTTTTAATTATAAATGGTCTTTTTTGAAAATTTACGGAGACAATATTTTTTTCTAAAATTTCAATGCCGAATTTTTTGGTCTGGGCTATCATTTTTTGTAAAAGCTCAAGGCCGCTTAATTTTTCTGGAAATCCGGGGAAATCATCTATTACTGCGCTCAACATTAATTGTCCACCGGGAGGCGAACCAGTAAATAATAAAGTTTTAAGTTTTGCTCGTCCAGCATAAATACCGGCTGTTAAACCTGCAGGGCCGCCCCCAATAATAATAATATCTTGTATATCCATTTATTTTGCTATTTCATTCTATGTTTTTGTTATCTCATTTTAACACTTTTAAGCAAGAAATAAAAGAAGGATAGCCTACCAAAGGCAAGCTATCCTTCCAGTGACCCAGCCTTTTGTTTCCAAAGGACTGGGAGCCCCACCGTTTGACGATCTTACGATCGTCAAGGTATTATAACAAATAATAATTTACTTTGTCAAAAGTTTTGTTAACTTTTTCTCTATTCTGTTATTTCCTCTGTTTCTTCCTCAATTACCTCTCCGGTTGTTTCCTCTCCAGTCATTTCCTCAGGTGAGATAATTTCTTCTTCTAACGTGGTTGTGGTAGTTGTGGTTTCTTCAGGCTCTTCTGGTTCTGTCGGCGCTGTGGCAGAATTAATAATTAATAAAATAATAATTATTAACGCCACTATTCCTATAATTAACCAAGTTTTATTTTTCATAGTTATGGTTAAATGAAAAAAGATTATTAATTTTTGGTAGCCGCTTATTTCAAATTATTTTATTTATGGAATAAGCAGGGCCTCATTCGACCTTTTATGATTTTTTATTTATCTATACCCTGTGGAATTCGCAAAGCGATTATTCAACAGGGTAAACTCCTGTGTATTATTTTAATTAACTTTTGATTTAAAGTCAAGGAAATCATTATACCCTAATTTTGAGTATCCCAAGTGGGTGATGTTGGATTCGAACCAACGGCCTCGTCGATGTGAACGACGCGCTCTAACCACTGAGCTAATCACCCAAAAGGGAAGGGAGAAAAAAAGAAAAGAGCAAGTTATTTGATTTCTATTGTTGCTCCGGCTGCTTCTAATTTCTGCTTAATTTCCTCAGCTTCTTTCATTGAAATTCCTTCTTTTAATACTTTTGGAGCAGCATCTACTAAATCTTTTGCCTCTTTCAATCCAAGTCCTAAAATATCCTTGACCTCTTTAATAATTTGCACTTTTGCCTGTCCAGCATCTTTCAAAACTAAAGAGACTGTTTCTTTTGTATCTCCAGCGTTTCCTTCTTCACCAGCGCCGCCAACACCACCACCAGCAGTAATTACTTGAGGGGTAGCAGAAACGCCAAATTTATCTTCTAGGGCCTTTACTAAATCAACAAGCTCCATGACGCTTAATTCTTCAATTTTCTTAATTATACCCTCTAATTTTTCGGAAATTTGCTTTTGTTCTTTATTTTCTTTTTCTTCTGCCATAATAATAATTGAATAAATTAAATTATTAAACTGTTAAGATGATTTTGCCGTTCGAATGCCTTCTAAGACAACGATTAACTTTTGAACATTGCCATTTAAGACATAGAGTAATCGTTGTGTTGGAGAAGACATTGAGCCGACTATTCGACCAAAAAGAATATCCAATGATGATATTTTTGCTAATTGAATCACCTCTCCCTGATTTAAAAATTTGTTCTCAGCTATCCCCCCTAAAATTTGTAATTTTTCATTTTTTTTAGAAAAATTCCAAAGAATTTTAGCGGTTTTAAACGGGTCTTCAAAAGCAATACTTACCATCAAAGAGCCGTTTTTTTCATAAGGAATATTCTCTTTATATCCTGACTTTGAAAAAGCAACTTGGGCTAAATTCTTTTTGACAACTTGGATAGTGGAATTATTATTTCTTAATTCCTCTCTTAATTCATCCATTTCTGAAACTTTAAGCCCTAAAAAATTAACCAAATAAATTGCTTTGGCCTTTTTAATTTCAATCATTAAATTTTCCACAATTTGAGCTTTTTTTTCTCGGGAAATCATCTTCTATGTTTATTAAAATTAAAAAATCTGCGGTTTCCCACAGATAAACAAAATATAGAACACGAAACTCATTGTTTATTCCTTGTCAGGGCTTACTTACTCGTCAAAATTTTCTTTTAAAAAATTTGGGCGGGTAAACCTGATGTCTTGGGAAACTGTATTAAGTATACAGAATTCATTTTTTTTGTCAACCCCGTTTAGAGATTCAACATCGCCCCTCAATAATATAAATGCCAAAGGCGAAGCCGCCTTTCGGCTCTGGCCACTCAAAATAGATAATCTTTTTTAAATCTCTAACGGGGTCAACCCCCACACCATAACCGGTGGCTTCGAAACTAATAATTAAAACAAATAAATCCTAAATAACGTGAGTAGCGGTTTGGTGTGGGGGTCAACCCCCACGAAGTAATTTTCAATTCTAAATTTGAAATTGGTAATTTAAAATTATATAGTAAACTTTAATCCCTGCAAGGTAATGTGAGATTTGGGCAAGCAATGGCAGAAAGAGTGATCTTTAAAGTTAAACTACCGCTTTTTTCTTGCATTTTGCTTGCCTCCTATTATATTCGTCTAAAATTCTTTCACAGGTTTTTTGTGTTTCTTCAGCGAATTCTCTACTAGAAAAATTGATTGAGATATTGATTTTTCTAATCAGTTCCCCTGATATTCCCCTCATATTCGCTTCTTTAGAGTAACTGATTATTTCTTCTTCAAATACATTTTGCTCCCTCATTTTCAGTTCAGCAATTGATTTAATATATTCAATCAACTGTTTGTTTCTGCTGCTTTTATTTTTCAAAGTGCTTTCTTTCAAAATTGTTTCTAATGTCGTTCTTGCTCTATTTATTTCTTGGGTATAAGAAACGACATTTTTTTGAGATTGTAATTTTCCCATATCATATCACACCTCCTGTAATCACTTCCCTGCCATTGCTTTGAGGAGTAATTATAATATAAAATAGAAAGATGTCAAATATTATGTCTCAGCTGGAAGAATTTATTAAGGATAAAAAAATATTAGTGGTTGGGTTGGGTTCTCTAAGTGGCGGCGTGGCTACCTGTTTATGGCTTTTAAAGCACAGAGCCAAACTTACTATTACTGATTTAAGAACTAAAAATGATTTATCTAGTTCGCTTAAAAAATTAAAAAGATATCTTCCTCAAATAAAACTAAGATTAGGTTGCCATCAGAAAAATGATTTTAAAAATAATGACATTATTGTTGTTAATCCCGGAGTAAAAATTGAAAATAATCCATATCTTAAAATAGCCAAAAAGGAAAAGAAATTTATTGAAAATGAGATGAGCCTGTTTTTTAGATTCAACCAGAGTCCTCTCATTGCCATTACCGGCACTAGAGGCAAAACAACGATTACTAACTGGATTGGCCATTTCTTAAGGATTCAGCATCCTCAAACCATCATTGGCGGCAATATGCCGGACAGTCCGGTTTTATCTTTTCTTGATAAAACAAGAGCAGATGTCCCAGTGATTTTAGAAATTTCTAGCTTTCAATTAGAACTCTTAAAAGAGAAATATCAAGCGCCTAAAATAGCAATCATCACTAATTTATTCAGGGATCATTTTAATCGTCATAACAATATGAAAAATTACGCCAAGATAAAAGCTAATATTTTTAAAAATCAACAAAATACCGATTATTTGATATTAAATTATCAGGATAAATGGACTAAATTCTTCCTTTCTTTTAAGCCCAAAAGCCAGATATATTTTATATCAAATAAGCCATTGCCAAAAAGCAAGAACGGAATTTTTAATAAAGCCAACCGGTTATATTTTCAAAATAACCAAAAGCAACAGTTAATTCTTAATTTGAAAAATTTTTCTCAACAATGGGGAAAACATAATTTAAATAATTTAATGTTTTCTATTTTAGCCGCTCACTTATTTGGTTTAAACTTTTCCCTAATTGCAAAAAGCATTTCTTGCCTACCGCATATTCAATTTCGGGAAGAAATCATCCATCAATCTCCTGATAAAAAACTTATCATTATTAATGACACTAACGCGACAACTCCTGAAGCAACAATAGCTGCTTTAGAAAGGTTTACCCTGTTGAATCTTCGCTCTGCGAATTCAACAGGGTTTACCCTGTTGAATCTTCGCTCTGCGAATTCAACAGGGTCTACCCGCCTTAAAAATAATAACCTCATCCTAATTACCGGAGGTACGGATAAAAATTTAAAATTTGATGAAATGGCAAGAAAAATTAAAAAGACAATTTTACCTCAAAATTTAATTATCCTTAATGGTTCAGCCAGCCAAAAATTAATAAAAGAATTAACAAGAATTAAATATTCTAATTATTATTCTGTTTTTGAATCTTTAGATGAGTGTCTTTCTTATGGTTTTTGTCGCCTAAAACAAAACAAGAAAAATATTATTCTTTTTTCTCCTGGAGCTGCCAGCTTTGAAAAATTTCAAAATGAATTTGACCGCGGGAAGAAATTTAACGAATTAATAAAAAACATAAAATTATTAAAATAAGATTAAAATAAAAAAGGAGGTAAGTCCTCCTTTTTTGATACATCTTTTTGTCTTATTTTCATTTATCTTATTCTCAAGTTCATATTTTCCTCAAAAAATTATAACAAACAAGTATTAATGCAAAATAGGCAAATAAGATGAATAACTTCCAAGTTAATTCTTCTTTTCCTAAGATGCAAGAAATTATAATGCTTGCGACAATGATTAGCAAGAAAACAATAAAGATTATTTGATACCTATCTAATGCTATAAACATTTCACACCCCCCCCAAGTATTATTCATTAACCCCAACGCATCTTTGAACCCTTCGCAACCAATACTTTGATTAAAAAATCTATAATCACTATGCAAATATTACTTAACTTTTTCATTTATCTTTCCCTCCTTCTTAAATGCATAAGCCCGATTACCAAGCCAGAAAACAAGAAAAACAACATGGTCTCTAAATTCGGGGCAAAAAACATAGAAAACAATATTACAATTAAAATAATTGCAGCGATTTTATCTCCTCTTTCTGCTTTCTCTTCATTTGCTACTTCCTGTATAGATGTTTTTATTATCTTTTTATCCTTCAAGATATAAAGATTTACGAAATTAAATAACATCTTCTTTTCACCTCCTCTCTTTTAAAATTATCAAAGAACTAATTTTTATTTTTTTTATTATATCATATTAAATATTCTTAGTCAATAAATAAAAACTGCCATTTAATCAGCAAATGGCAGTTAATATAATGACCTTTTTTAATCTTCGCTATCTTCTTTATCAATTTCAATAATATGGCCAATATCATCAGTAATATCAACTTTTTCTATTTTGCCGCCTATATTGATTAAAGCGCAACCATCCTCGTCAGGTTCAATTCCTTTTTTTTGGAGCCACTCTTCAAGATTCTCTTTATTACCCCCTAAATATTGCAGATATTCCTCATCAGTGATGCTAGGAATATCTTTCTTTTTTTCAGGAATTGAGATTGTTTCTAATCCCATAATTTTATTAAATAATTTGAATTAAAATCAGCAAATCCGACCTTTGAGAAAAAAATTATTTTTATCTATTGTATTTCTATGTATTTCAATGTATTTTCATTATATTTCCATGTATTTCTATATAATTAATCAGGCAAGACAGGATTGATTTCTTGCCAGATAGGAAGATTTAAAGCTTGGATTTGGACGTAATCAAGGCCAGTACCAAGAACATCTTCCCAAATAACACATG
>CAZJVL010000017.1:0-7844 GCA_964549875.1 uncultured Candidatus Saccharibacteria bacterium | reverse complement strand
TTTGAGTTTTGAGATTTGAGTTATCATTATGTTTGTAATTTGTAATTTGGAATTTATTTGTAATTTGTAATTTGTAATTTGTAATTTAATACTCATTTTGCATTTTGATCCTTCGGCTTTGCTCAGGACAAGCTTTTGAGTTTTAAATTTATATTATGTTTCTATTATTATATCAATAAAATCGAAATTTGTCCTTATCAGAATAAAGTTTCTAATAAGGGTGGATTTTTTGTTTATTTTGCAGTAAACTAAAAGAAAAAGAAAATGGCAAAAACTTTAGAATTTATTGAAAAGGAAAAAGAGATTTTAGATTTTTGGCAGAAGAATAAAATTTTTGAGCAATCAATAGAGCAAAGGCCGAAAAATAAAGGCTATGTTTTTTATGATGGACCTCCATTTGCAACAGGTTTGCCCCATTATGGCCATATTCTTGCCTCTTTGATCAAAGATGCCGTGCCTCGCTATTGGACAATGAGGGGTTTTCGAATAGAACGTCGTTGGGGATGGGATTGTCATGGCCTGCCGATTGAAAATTTGATAGAACAGGAATTGAATTTAAAAAATAAAAAAGACATTGAAAAAATTGGCATTGATAAATTTAATCAGACCTGCAGGGAAAGCGTTCTGCGTTATGCTTCTGAGTGGCAAAAAATTATTCCCCGAATTGGCCGCTGGGTTGATATGGAAAATGCTTATAAGACAATGGATTTTGACTATATGGAATCAATTTGGTGGGTTTTTAAACAGTTATGGAGTAAAGGCCTGATTTTTGAGGATTATAAAAGCATGCATATTTGCCCTCGTTGCGGGACAACGCTTTCTAATTTTGAAGTAAGCTCCGGCTATAAAGATGTTGAGGATTTGGCAGTGACAGTTAAATTTAGGCTCAAAGGCGAACCAAAGACCTTTGTTTTGGCTTGGACAACAACTCCTTGGACTTTGCCTGGTAATGTCGCTTTAGCAGTTGGCAGCGATATTAATTATTTGAAAGTTCAGTTGAAGGATAGTTATTATCTCCTTGCTGAAAAAAGGCTGGAGATGATTAAGGATGATTATAAAATTGTAGAAAGAATAAAAGGTAAAGACCTGGTGGGTTTGGAATACGAACCGTTATTTGATTATTTCAGCAAACAAAAGGATTTAGAAAATAAAGAAAATGGTTGGAAAATCTACGCCGGAGATTTTGTTTCTCTTGAAGAAGGGACAGGGGTAGTTCATATAGCGCCAGCTTTTGGCGAAGATGATTTAGCTTTGGGAAGAAAAGAGAAACTGCCTTTTATTCAGCATGTTGGAGAAAATGGCCGCTTTACCAGAGAAGTAAGCGAGTGGCAAGGGCAAGAGGTAAAACCCAAAGACGATATTTCAAAAATTGATAGAGAAATTGTCCAGTGGCTAAAGGAGCAGAATAAATTATTTAGTGAGGAAAAAATTATTCACAGTTATCCTTTTTGCTGGCGTTGTGATTCTCCACTTCTAAATTACGCTGCTTCTTCTTGGTTTGTAAAAGTGACAGCAATTAAGAAGAAAATTATAAAAAATAATAAAAAAGTTAATTGGGTGCCAAATCATATAAAAGAAGGGCGCTTTGGAAAACTTCTTGAAGAAGCGCCAGATTGGTCAATTTCCCGGTCCCGTTATTGGGGAACGCCTCTGCCTATTTGGCGATGTGGCGGTTGTAAAGACAGCCAACTTAATTCTTGCGATAACATTAAAGTTTTTGGTTCAGTTGAGGAATTGGAAAAAATAAGCAATACAAAGATAAAAGATCTTCACCGGCCAGGGATAGATAAAGTTACTTTTCAATGTGAAAAATGCGGTGGTTTGATGAAGAGAGTTCCTGAAGTTTTAGATTGTTGGTTTGAATCTGGCTCAATGCCTTATGCTCAAGTTCATTATCCTTTTGAGAATAAAGAGTTTTTTGAGAAGAACTTTCCGGCGCAATTTGTGGCTGAGGGCATTGATCAAACCCGAGGTTGGTTTTATACTCTTATGGTTTTGGCAACTGCTTTATTTGACCAGCCGGCATTTTTAAACAACATTGTTAATGGTATTATTTTAGCCGCAGATGGTCAAAAAATGAGCAAGCATCTAAAAAATTATCCAGAACCGACAAAAATTATTGATCAATATGGCGCTGATGCAATGCGGCTTTATCTTTTGACGAGTCCGGCTATTAAAGCCGAAGACTTGTGTTTTTCTGAAACAGGGGTTGAGCAGACGCTTAAAAAATCATTAATTATCCTTTGGAATGTTTATTGTTTTTATCGGTTATATACTCCTAAAAAGAGGGAAAATTTGAATGTTCAATTAATCAAAGATAGCCGTTCTTTACATGTTTTGGACATTTGGATTTTATCAAGGATAAATACTTTGAATAAAACAATCACCGAGGCAATGGAAAAATATGATTTATTTGAAGCAACTAAACCCTTTGAAAAATTTATTGAAGATTTATCGGTTTGGTATTTAAGAAGGTCCCGTCAAAGATTTAAAGAAGACGGAGAAAAACAAAAGGCCTCATTGGTTTTGGGAAATGTTCTCTTTACCTTAAGTAAGTTATTAGCTCCTTTTGCTCCTTTTTTAACTGAAGAGCTATATCAGAGTTTGAAGGGTAAAAACGACCCGTTATCAGTTCACCTTTGTGATTACCCAGAGACGGATAAAAAATTAATAAATGAACAATTAGAGCAAGAAATGGAAGAGGCGCGTCAAATGGCCTCCTTGGCCTTAGCAGCGAGAGCTCAAGCTGGTATTAAAGTAAAACAACCAATCGCTTTGCTCAAAATCAAAAATAAAAATTCAAAAATCAAAAATAATAAAGAATTATTGCAATTAATCAAAGATGAAGTTAATGTTAAACAAATTATTTTTGATAATAAATTAGAAGCAGAAATAGAAATAGATACTGAGATTACCCCTGAATTAAAACAAGAAGGAATGAGACGCGAATGTTTTAGGCAGATACAAATTATTCGCCGGAAAGCCAATTTGCTTGCCACTGACGAAATTGTTATCTCGTTAGAGGGAGACAATTTAATAATAGATTTGCTGCGGAAAAATGAAGATCTTATGAAAAAAGAATTAAGAATAAAAGAAGTTTTCTGGAATGAACCAAAAGAATTTGCTTACCAAGAAAAATTGATTTTAGATGATAAGGAAATAAAAGTGTCTTTTGAAAAAACCAAAGATTAATGATTTTCTTGCTCCGAAGTTCTTTTTGTGGTAATCTTTAAAAACTGGTTTTTGAGGTTTAAATTAATATATATTTTATTTTATGGCACTTCCTGCTCGTCATCATAGTCGTTCTCGCGTTAATAAACGCCGGTCTCATTTAGCCCTGGGATTGTTTACTTTGGTAAAATGTTCGCATTGTGGAGAGATGATTGCTCCTCATCGGGTTTGCCCTTTTTGCGGTTATTACAAAGAAAAAGAAGTTATTGATGTTTTTAAAGGGTTGACTAAAAAAGAAAGAAAAAAGAAGCAGAAAGAAATAGAAAATAAATAATAATATACCCACCACTTGAATTTTTTACTATTATGGGTTCACGCCATCTTTCCCGCTCTATAGTTTTACAGACGCTCTATGAGTGGGATTTTTGGGAAGGGAAAAATAAGAATCTTGAAGAAATTTTCCAGCGGAATTTAAAATTATTGGGCGAGGGATTGGTGGATAAACAATACCCTGAAAAATTACTGAAGGGGGTTTTGGAATATTGGGATGAATTGAATAAATTGATTATTTCTGGGGCGCCAGAATGGCCTTTAACTCAGATTAATATTATTGATAGAAATATATTGCGCATTGGAATTTTTGAATTATTATTCAGTGATTTTAAAGAAGTTCCCCCAAAAGTGGCGATTAATGAGGCAGTAGAATTAGCAAAAACTTTTGGAGGTGATTCTTCCCATCGCTTTGTCAATGGAGTTCTTGGAACCATTTTTCGGAGCATGGAAGAGGTGTCTAGTAAAAAACAAAATAAGGAAAAAATAAGAAAAATTAAGAAAAATTAAAGGTAATGGATTTGGATTTTAATAAAATTGAGAAAAATTTAGGCCTGAAATTTAAAAATATAGATTTATTAAAACAGGCCTTAACTCATCGTTCTTTTTTAAACGAGCATCAAGAATGGTCTCAGATAGGCCATAATGAGCGTTTAGAGTTTCTGGGCGACGCAGTGCTTGGTCTGGTCGCGGCAGAATATTTATATGATAAATATCCTTACTTCCCAGAAGGAGAGTTAACTAATTTAAGGGCGGCTCTGATTAATAGCAATGCTCTATTAGAAGTAGCTGCTAAATTGGATATTCAAAAGTATCTTTTAGTTTCCAAAGGGGAGAGGAGAGGATTACAAACAACTCACCCCTACTTTTTAGCCGATACCATTGAAGCAATCGTCGGCGCCATTTATTTAGATCAAGGATTAGAAGAAGCAAGAAAGTTTATCACAAGGCATATTTTAATAAGGATTGATCAAATTATTCAAAGCGGTCGTTTTAAGGATTTAAAGAGTATGTTTCAGGAGAAAAGCCAAGAAATTTTGGGACAGACACCGTTTTATAAATTATTAAAATCTTGGGGGCCAGATCATCAAAAACAATTTAGAGTAGGCGTTTATTTGAAAGACAAACTAATTGCTGAAGGTGAAGGTTATTCTAAGCAAGAAGCTGAAACAAAAGCGGCAGAAAAAGCGCTTTTAAACAAGGGATGGAACTGAGAGTAGAAAATTACAAATCACAAATTCCAAATCCTAAACAAATTACAAACATAATAATAACTCAAATCTCAAATCTCAAAACTCAAAACCCACAATTAGAATTAAGAATCAAGTGTTATGAATTATGAATTAAGAATTATGAATTATGAATCAAGGATTTATTTAAAAATTGTAAATTGAAAATTGATTGAAAATTGTAAATTGTAAATTGGAAATTAATTTATACAGTATACAGATTTATTATGTTTCTTAAGCGCATTATCTTAAAAAATTTTAAATCTTTTGCCGGGAAAACTATTCTTGATTTTCCTGTTTTTTTTACAGCAATAGTTGGCCCTAACGGTTCTGGAAAATCAAATATCGTTGATGCTGTTCGCTGGGCTTTAGGAGAGCAAAGTTTCAAAAATTTAAGAGTGGCTAAAGGGAGTGATTTGATTTATTCCAGCAATAAAAAAAATTCTACCGCCGGTTTTGCTGAGGTAGAATTGGTTTTTAACAACGAGCAAGATCTTTTTCCTTTGGAGTTTTCAGAAATAAGTCTGATGAGAAGGATTGATAAAGAAGAAAATAATAGCTATTTTCTTAATCATCAACCTTGCCGTCTCAAAGATATCATTGAGATTTCTGCGTCGGCAAAATTAGGTTTAAAGGGTTTTTCTATTATTAACCAAGGATCGGTTGAAAATATTTTGAAAGTTTCTGCCCAAGAAAGAAGAGTAATGCTGGAAGAAAATTTAGGTTTAAAAAATTTAGAAATAAAGAAGGAAGAGGCGCAAAGAAAGTTAGAAAATACCCTGGTCAATTTTGATAAAATTCAAGCTTTGCGGCAGGAAATTTCCCCTCATTTGAAGTCGCTTAAAAGGCAGGTCAATCGGTGGGAAAAAATAGAAAAGATTAAAGAAGGGCTTTTGGCGCTTGAAAAGAAATACTTTATTAATGTTTATGACCAGATTTTGAAGGAGAGAGCAAGCTCACCGCTGGATTTTAGCCAAGTGAAGCAGAAAATAGATAATTTAGAAAAAATTATTGAGGAAAAAAGCAGAGAAATAGGATTGCTTAATGAACAAGGTGATAAAACCTTAGAAACAAAAATTAGAAATTTAACCAAAGAGATTATTGAACTGCAGAATCAAAAGTCGCTTCTCTTAAGAGATTTAGGAAGGAAAGAAACGAGGAGCGAGGTAAATATTAACCACGTTTCTTTGGAAAAGCAATTTTTTTCGCTTAGAAAAGATCTGCAAGTTTTATTATCGCTTTCTAATTTAGAAGAGATAAAAGAGAAAATCAGTAAAATTATAAAGAATTTAGATTCTTTGCTAAATCCAGATAATAATGTGTCGCAAAAAGAAAATGGCAAAATTCAGGAAATTCAAGCCCTTTTGGCTAAAATAGAGGCACAAATTAATCAAAAGAACGAATTATTAAATAATCTTCAAGAGCAGCAAAATAAACAAAGTTTAGATTTTAGGAAAAAGTTTCAAGAAATAGAATTAAAAAGAGCGGAAAAAGAAACTTTGTATCGCGAATGGCAGCGCGAAGAAATCCTTAATGAAAAGTTTAATCTCCATTTGGAGAATTTCAAACACCGTCTTCAAGAATCAGGGTTTGAGTTTGAAGAAGTGAAGAAAAGTTACCAAAGCAGCAAAGAAACAGAATTAGTTTCTCCAGAAGAATTCTCGGTTTTGGAAAGAAAAATCTGGAAGGAAAAACAGGGATTGGCAGAAATTGGCGTTGAAGACCCAAGCGTTATAGCAGAATACAAAGAAGTTGCCAATCGTTATGATTTTTTGACGCAGCAAATTAATGACTTGCAAAAAGGGATGGAAGATTTAAGGGTTTTAATAAGAGAATTGGAGGAGCAGATAGAAGAAAAATTCAATGAAGCAATTAAGGAGATTAATAATCAATTTAATAATTATTTTCGGCTGATATTCAATGGCGGGTCGGCTAAATTAATTCAAAAGAAAGAAAAAACAAATGGAGAGAATTTAAATTGGGGGATAGACATTAAAATCAATGTTCCGAAGACCAAATTACAAAGTTTAGAAACGCTCTCTGGCGGCGAGAAAACATTGGTGGCAATTTGTTTGCTCTTTGCCTTGGTTGAACAATCAAAAGCGCCCTTATTGATAGTTGATGAAATTGATGTCGCTTTAGATGAAGATAATAGCCGCCGTTTTTCTGAAATTTTAAAAGCTTTAACTAAAAAAACCCAATTTATCATCATTACTCATAATCGGATGACAATGAGCGCTGTCCAGGCAATTTATGGGATAACTTTGCCGCCAGATGACAGCTCTCGGGTTTTCTCTCTTAAGTTGGAAGAAGCAGAGACCTTAGCAGAGTAAATTGCTGTCTGTTTTTTGGGGTTGACCCCCACACCAAACCCGCTGCTCACGTTATTTAGGATTTATTTGTTTTAATTATTAGCTTCGAAGCCACCAGTTATGGTGTGGGGGTTGACTTTTTAATCTCTCTCCTCTATGATTAATATATTGATGGTAGCTGAAAGAATGAAGGGTCGACGGCTACTGAGGACAAGAAAAAGAATTAAGATAATACTATTCTGGAAATATGGCAGAAGTACCAGTTGATCAAAAGATACTCGAGTTTATTGTTAAAAATATAGTTAGCAATCCAGACGCGGTCCAAGTGGAGCGTAAGGTTGATGAGATGGGGGTTTTACTTTCTTTAAAAGTAGATCCCAATGATATGGCTCAGATTATTGGCCGCCAAGGATCAATGGCTAAAGCTTTAAGAACGATTCTTAAAGTGGCGGGCGCCAAAAATAAAGCTCGGGTCAATCTAAAGATAGAAGAACCTGCAGGTTCTTCTAGAGGGAATCGTGAGGCAGGAAAAATTACTGATGACCTCATTGATGACTTGAAAATATAACGGTTGCTTCCCACACCAAACCGCTACTCACGCTATTTAGGATTTATTTGTTTTAATTATTAGTTTTGAGACCACCGGTTATGGTGTGGGGGTTGACAAAAAATCAAAAATCGCGGTATTATTAATGATGCCGCGATTTTTTGATTTTGCCTTTTGAGTCTGTCATTCCTCTTTGTCATCTCTGCCCCTGTTATACTGTATACTGTATTCTGTATCCTGTATTCTGTATAAATT
>CAZJVL010000016.1:0-8783 GCA_964549875.1 uncultured Candidatus Saccharibacteria bacterium | reverse complement strand
GGAGATTGACGCTAATAGAAAAAATTGCTATGATTAACATCACATAATTTAACTTAGAGCGCTTTGCCTTTTGCGCGGGATTAGTACAGTGGTAGTATACTATCTTGCCAAGATAGAGACGCCAGTTCGATTCTGGTATCCCGCTCTTTTTACAAGTATTTTAGCTAATGATAAAAAAACCTTGCTAATTAGCAGGTTGTTTTTTAATTTCTTCTATTAATTTTTTTGTTTCCTTTACCATAATATCTTCTAAATCACCAGCGTATTCTTCCAAAAAATTTTTCTTTTTTTCTTCGTTGTCGCTATTAAAAATAGCAGCCATCATTGATTTATGAGTATCGTCCAACCTTTGGTAGGCATACATCAGTGAGCGCTCTAAAATAGTGTCATATAATTTGGTAGCAGTTTCTCTCATTTCCAAAGGAAGATTATTTAAGAAATCTTGTTGCATTTTACATATTATTTAGAACTTTAATACCTCGACCTTTACCCTGTTAAATAAAAATCCTTGATTTTTAATTTGCTTTGCAAATTATTTAACAGGGTTAATTATTTATTTCTTTTTATCTTTTGAAGTATGCCCAGTAAGATAATCTACTCCTTTTAATTCTAAAAGCATAAAAAGAACGAGAAATAATAAAATTGCCAATCCTGCTGTTTCAAAAATTGGTTTCGAACCATTTTTTGCCGCGGTTTCTTTTTTGCTTTTTTCTATATATTCTTTTGCCTTATTAACAGCGCTAGGGCTCTTTTCTCCTTTTTCGATTGCCCTTTTTACTGCCTGAATAAATTCTTGACATTTTTTTTGCGCTTCGGGATCTTTCATTATTTCAGAAGCCTGAGAAAATAATTGGGAAATATCTTCAGGTCTATCTAATAATTTGTTAACATCTAAGGATGAAAATACATTTTCTAATGTTTTTACATCAACCTCTTGTTCCTTTGCTTCTTCTTTCATATTTTTCAGGAGTTCTTCTTTCTGGTTGATTGATTTTTTTTCTATAGTCAAAATACTATTTATCGCCCCTGCTTTTATATTTGGGTTTTGAATATCTGAAACAACAGAATCAATATTGCCTTTATAAGGAATTTCTTGAGAAGCTAGAATCTCGGCTACTTTTTTTAATGTTTTGTCCGGACTTCCCCATAAATCCTGCTTTTGTTTAGCAGCAATGTTTTTTATCGTTTTAATCTTCGTTATGTCATCCGCTCCCCATTCTTTGTAGTTTGCCGCCATAGTTAAAGCGATTTTATTAATTTCCTGGTTTTTGGCGATGTTGTAAAACCATCCTTTTGCCTGAAGATTATCAAGATCAGAAAGAATTGTTTGGATTCCTTGGTAATTATCTTTATGGCCTCGTTCTAACCAGTCGTCAATTAACTCAAAATATTGCTTCGCTTTCTGTTCCTTGAAGTTATCAGTGTTTTCCGGCATTGCTTGAATTTTTGCTAGTTCGTCGTAGTATTTTTTTGTTATCTCTTCGTCTAAAATTTCTTTTTCTGTCTTTTCTTTTTTTGGTTCTGGTTGTTCTGCTAGTTTTTTCTTTTTGCCCTTTCCTTTTGTTCCTGTTTTTTTTATTTCTTCTTTGCTTTCTGTTTTTAGCTCTGATGGCTCTGGCTCTTTTGATTCTGGCTCTTTTGATTCTGACTCTTTTGGTTCTGGTAGTTTTGGCTCTGTTGACTCTGCCTCTGACGGCGGTAATTCTCCTCTTTCCATGTTTTTGGATTTGTTTGACAATTCTTGATGCTCTTTTTCAATTTGAGCTAATTTCTCCTTATCTTCAGAAGTGATGTATTCTTTCTTTTCTATTTCTTTATGTTCTTTGTCTAATTCTTCCCTTTTTTTATCAATGTTTGGTATCTCTTCAATTCCCATAATGATTTTTGCTATTTTTTATTTTTAACGATTTCATCTATAATCCCGTATTTTTTTGCTTCCTCAGGCGTAAGCCAAAAATCTCTATCAGTTTCTTTGGCTATTTTAGCGATTGGCTGGCCAGTATGTTTGGCTAAAAGCTGATTTAGTTGTTTTTTAACCCGAAGAATTTGTTTTGCGGCAATTTCTATTTCTGTTGCCTGGCCTCCGGCTTCTCCCATAACTTGATGAAGGAGAATCTCGGCATTAGGCAGGGCAAATCGTTTTCCTTTTGTCCCGGCTGCCAAGAGAACAGCAGCGCCAGAAGCAGCCATGCCCAAACAGAGCGAAGAAACATCGCATTTAACATATTGCATCGTATCATAAATAGCTAAAGTGGAAGTGACTGATCCTCCCGGCGAATTAATATACAAAAGAATATCTTTTTTGCTGTCTTGATGTTCCAAAAAGAGAAATTGAGCAATAATGGTATTTGCCAAGGCGTCATCAATAGGTCCGCCTAAAAAAATAATTCTTTCTTTCAAAAGACGGGAATAGATATCATAAACCCTCTCGCCGATATTGGTTTTCTCAATAACTGTTGGAATCAAGACCATATTATTTGATTGTTGAGTTGGCGATCCTTCCATTTTTTTCTTTAGATTTTTGATTATTTAAGTATAATATAGTAGTTTTTTTGAATTTGTCAAATATGATATTTTTATTTTAAAGATTTTTTGATAATAAATAGGTCTTTTATTGTTGGATAAATTCTTTTTAGTATTCCATAAGTGCTTTTTCGTTTTTCAACAACAGCAATAGGCAGTTCTTCTATTTTTAAACCTTTGTATTGCGCTCTAATCATAAATTCTGTATCAAACACTTCTTTCTCTGTGATACACTCATCTATTATTGGAGCGAGTTTTTTTCTATCAAATACTTTTAAACCGTGGGTATCAGTGCCCTTATAATGAAAACAAAGCTTTAAAAAAACACTGAAGCTCTTGGTAATTAGTCGCCTTATAAAACTTCTTTCATCGCGAGAATCTTTTAATGTTTTTGAAGCAACTACAATATCAGCGCTGTTTTTAATAATCAAATTTAGTCCTTGCTTTAAAAAGTTTATATCCCAAAAATCGATATTACAAATGGCAACATATTCTGCGCAAGAAATAGAGATTCCATGTTTAATAGCTTTTCCGTAGCTGGGATTATTTAAGGTAGCTATTTTGATTTGAGAAAATTGAGAAGCAAGCTTTTCGGCTATTTTAAAAGTATTATCAGTACTTCCATTTTCAACTAAGATCAATTCTAAATCATTGTATTCTAAAGGTAGTCTGTGAGAAATTTCTTGGAGGAGATTATTAATTTCTTTTTCCAAAACAGATTCTTCGTTATAAACAGGAATAATAATGGAAATTTTTTTGTTTTGCATAAAGCTAACAAATATAATATGCTATATTAATCATAATATATATTAACTATCGTATAATAAAAAGGCATGAAAAACAATTATCTTATTATTTTTGTCACTTTATTAGTTTTTGCTTTTGTTTATGGTTTTATAATTGTTAAGCTTCCTTGGGATCTGATTTTTACCGATACAATGGTTAGTGGAGGGGATACTGGTTCTCATAATTATCTTGCTTATTATTCTCAAGAGATTTTCCCGAAAATAAAATGGTGGTCTCCTGACTGGACAGCTGGTTTTCCGTTTCTTTATTTTTACCCTCCCTTTTTGTTTTATTTAACAAGCATTTTCGCCTATTTTTTCCCGATAAATATTGTTTTTAAGCTGATAACTCTTCTCGGAACTTTTTGTCTGCCACTGGCTATATTTTTATGTTTAAAATTGTTGAAGTTTGAGTTTCCGATACCGCAAATAGGGACTTTATTTAGTTTAAGTTATTTGTTTTTAGAAAAATTTTCTATTTACGGAGGTAATATTCCAAGTACTTTAGCTGGAGAGTTTTCTTTTTCTCTTGGGTTTGCTTTGCTTTTTATTTTCATTGCTCTTTTGATTAAGGGAATTAAAGAAAAACGTTATCTTCTGGCTAATATATTAATTTTGTCTTTGATGGTCGTAGTTCATCCCTTGCCAGTAATTATTGCTGTTTTATTCGGTTTGTTCGTTTTTCTTATAGAAGGGGTTTTAGGAAAAAAAATGAAAGAAATATTTCTTTATTTATTTAAGGTCTATGGTATAGCTTTTTTCTTAACTGCTTTTTGGTCTTTGCCATTTTTAATTTTTCATTTTTTTGGTTATACCGCTAAGATGCAATGGTACCAGATAGTAAGGTTAGACGAAATATTCCCTTCTGCTTTGTATCCGATGTTTGCTTTTGCCATAATTGGTTGCTTCTATTTTATCTTAAGATATAAAAAAGAAAACAAAAATTTGCTCTGGCTATTTGCGGTAATAGTTTCCGCCTTAATTCCTTATTTATGTTTAAACGAATCGAGTATTTTTAATTGTCGCTTTTTGCCTTTTATTATAATGAGCTATCTTTTAATTGCTGCTTATGGTTTAGGGAGTTTACTTCAGATTTTTGGAAGATTGTTTGGAAAATTTTTAGTTAAAAAACGCTCTTCTAAAGAATTATATCAATTTGTGACAGTCTCTTTTATGGTAATAGCTTGCTCTTTGTATTTTTTATTCATTTATTTACCTCCAACGATCACTTATATTCCTTTTTGGTTAAAATGGAATTATGAAGGGTTTGAAAAGAAAACAACTTGGGTAGAGATAGCTCCTCTTTTTGAATATTTAAAATCTTTACCTTATGGTCGAGTGATGGTGGAATATCGGCCAGAGTATGATAAATTCGGAACACCTAGAATTTTTGAAAATCTCCCTATTTTTTCAAACAAACCTACTTTTGAAGGGCTTTTAACAGAGTCTTCAATTAATAGTTATTTTCATTTTATTAACCAAACAGAAACTAGTCATAAACCAAGTGCTGCTATTGCAGGCTTTGATTATCCTCCTTTCAATTTTGAAAATGGCGTTAGGCATATAGAGCTTTTTGGAGCTCAATATTTTCTCGCTTTTACACCGGAGATTAAACAATTAGCTGATCAATATCTAATTAAATTAGAAGATATTGGCGAATTTAGTATTTATCAAGTGCCGAACTCTGAATTAGTGACTTTAGTATCTCACATAGAATTAAGACCAAAAAGCAAAAATTGGCTTGATGAGTCAATTAGTTGGTATAAAACAATGGATTTTTCTAAATTTATAGTTTTTTATCGCAATAGCAGAGAACTTAGAGACATCAAAAGCTATCTCCAGAATAATTCTCAAGCTCAAGATGATTCTCAAATCCAAGGATCAATAATGATTAAAGACATTAAAAAAGACTCTTTGTCTTTTGAAACAGAGAATCTTTATAAGCCGCATCTAGTAAAAATTAGTTATTTTCCGGGTTGGAGAGCCAAAGGAGCAGCAGGCCCTTATTTAATCAGCCCCTCTTTTATGATGGTGATTCCTTATCAAAATGAAGTAAGCTTAGAATACTCTTACAACACTTGGGATAAAATAGGTTTTGGAATGTCTGTTTTAAGTTTGGTGATTTTGATTTTGTTCGCTTTTGGCATTATAGCTCTCTAATATTTGGAATACTTTTTCATTACGAATAATACCCAAAGCAAATTCTCTGAGATTGTCTTTATTGATTTTTTCTATAAGATTAGGATCAGGTATTTGTTTTAGAATTTCGTTAATTTTATTTTGGATTTCTTCTTCAGAAATGGTAATTTTTTCAAGGGAAGCTATTTCTCTTAAAATTAATGCCGAGACAACTCTTTTCTTTGCCAATTCCTGAAATTCTTTTCTCAAGTCCTCTTCGCTTTTTTTGATTTGTTCCAGATACTTTTCATAAGGTAGCTGCATTTTATCTAACTGGTCTTTTAGTTCTTCTATCATCAGATCTATTTCGTTTTCAATAAGCAATTCAGGAATTTCAGTTTTTGTTTCAGCAGCTGTTTTTTCTAATACCTCTAATCGCCATCTCTCAACCTCTTTTTGTTGTTTTTCAAAAAGAAGGCCCTCGCTGATGTTTCCTTTAAGCTCTTTTAAGGTTTTGAAATTACCGATATTGTGGGCAAATTCATCGTTTAAATCAGGGAGTTCCTTGATCTTTATTTCTTTTAAATGAACATCAATATTTAGCTTTTTATTTTGCAGATCCTTCTGAGGCCAGCTTTGGGGAACTATTAATTCAAAAGATTTTTTTTCATTTGGCTTCATGCCGATTAAATTATCTTCAAAGCCGGGGACAAAATTTCCTTTGCCCAAGACAAAAGAATAGTTCTTGTCTTCGCCGTTATTAATAACTTTACCTTTTTCTTTTATTTGGTAGTCAATAGAAACGATATCATTGGCTTTTGCCGCACGCTCCACTAATTTCAAGTTAGCACGGGAATTTTGGAGCCAAACAAGAGCTTGTTCAATCTCTTCTTCTTTAACTTTTAAAGATTCTTTATTTGCCTTCGGCGTCTCTTGAGCAATTTTTTGGTAATTGGGCAATTCAACAATAGGAATAACAGATAATTCAGCTTTAAATTCTACTTCTTGGTTGGGAATAATTTTGGTGATATTAATTTGAGGATATCCAATTACCTGGATTTTGTTTTTCCTAATAATCTCTGGATATATTTTTTCAATTGCCAAACTTGCCATTTTTTCATAAACCTTAAAAGAATCAAGATGGTTTTCGGCAATGGATAAAGGAGCTTTTCCCGGGCGATAGCCATTAATCTGCAAATTTTGGTTTAATTCTTGTAAGGCCTCATTTTTGAAAGGCAAAAGGTCTTTTTGATCAAGAGTAATGATCATTTCTCGCTTTGATTTTGGCAATGAATTAATTTGAATTTTCATTTTTGTCTTCTTTTTTAGTTTCTTCTTTTTTACTTGTTGCTTTTTTCTTTGATTTTTTTGCTAATTTTTCCCCAGATGTCTCTTTTTCTATGTTTGTAATTTCGTTCTCTTTTGCTATTTGAGTTTCAGCCTTTTCTGTTATTGATTTTTCGTCTGCTATTGATTCTGCGTCGGCAACACCGCCAGCGATTTTTTCCTCAGGCGCCAAAGCTGAGCGGATATCAATTTTCCAACCAGTGAGTTTTGCCGCTAAACGAACGTTCTGGCCGTTTTTACCAATGGCTAAGGATAATTGCTCCGGCGGAACAAAAACTTGCACCTCTCTCTTGCCAGAGATGACTTCAACATCTGAAATCTTAGCCGGACCTAAAGCAGCAGCAACATATTTTCCCGGTTCCTCAGAATAAGGAATAATATCTATTTTTTCTCCATTAAGTTCATCGATAACTGTGGTGACTCTGGTCCCTTTTTGACCAACACAAGCCCCAACTGGATCAATCCCTTCTTCTTTAGATTCCACCGCTATCTTTGTTCTGCTTCCTGGTTCCCGGGCAATAGATTTTATCTCCACGATGCCTTCAGAGATTTCAGGCACTTCCATTTCAAATAACCCCGAAACAAATTTTGGATGAGAACGGGATAATAAAATCATTGGTCCTTTGCCCTTTTCCTCCAAGCGGAGAATATAAAATTTTTTTCTTTCACCCACCCGATAATATTCTCTGGGAATTCCTTCGCTGGCATAAAGCACGCCGACGGTTTTTCCTAAATCAACATAAATATTTTTTCTTTCAATTCTTTGAATAATACCGCTTACTATTTTTCCTTCTTTCTCTTTAAACTCTGAAATAATAGTTTCTTTTTCTAATTCTTTTAATTTTTGAAGAACGACCTGTTTAGCGGTTTGAGCGGCAATACGGCTAAAATCGTCTTTAACTTCTAAGGGGAAAATTAATTCTTCGCCAACTTGGCAATCTGGCTTAATTTTTTTGGCTTCCTCCAAAAGAATGTGCCTTTCAGGATTAAATTTAATTTTTCGTAACTCTTCATCGGTTTCTTCCTTGTTTTTTTTATCCTTATCGTCATCAAGCTCATTTGTAATCTCTTTGGGATAAGTGCCTTCTGCCTCTTGGTCAGAAATAAGTGAAGATTCGTCAACAACAATTTTTGTTTGCCAAAACTCTATCATTCCAGTTTCGGGGTCAATTTTGGCATGAATTATTTGGCTTTTTTTGCCGTATTCTTTTTTATAGGCGGCAGCAAAAGCAACTTCTAAAGCTTCAAAGACGCTTTCTTCGGTAAGCCCTTTTTCGTCGGCGACCTGACGTACTAATGGCTTTAATGTTTTTAAATTTAACATTTTTTTATTTTTTTTTATTTTTTTTGCTGCTTATAACTTATAAAGAGAGATCGCCTCAAAGCGATCTCTTCAGCAACAAATATAATTATACATTTTTTTTGTAGAAAGTCAACTTTTGTTTTTTATTTGCGCTTAGTAAAGAAAAATTTTAAAATATAGAATATAAAAAATATAAATTAAATATAGAAAAAATATAGAAAAATAGAAAGATGAAAACAAAATCAATTGGTTTTTTAGGCGAAGATAAAGCAGTAGTTTATCTTCAAAATAATCATTATCAAATTGTTCAAAGAAATTTTAGGAAAAAATGGGGCGAAGTTGATATTATTGCCAAAGATAAAAAAACCAAAGAAATAGTATTTGTTGAAGTTAAGGCGAGGGTATTTAACGGCCTCAGCGGTCTAATGCCAGAAGAAGCTTTAACTACCAGAAAAATTCGCCGCCTAAAACGAGTTTTTCTAAGCTACCTCAATCAGCATCATTTGGAAGAAAGTCCTTGGCGCTTTGATTTTATTGCTGTGGAAATCAGGCAGGGTAAACAAAATCCAATAGTGAGACATTATAAACATGTATTTATAGAATTTTAAGAATTATTAACACTATAATAACTCTAAACCCACAATTAGAATTTAGAATCAAGAATCAAGAATCAAGAATCAAGGATTATGAATTAAGAATTATGAAAA
>CAZJVL010000015.1:5016-8991 GCA_964549875.1 uncultured Candidatus Saccharibacteria bacterium | reverse complement strand
CATCCCGATAAAAAATTCTGGAATTGGAAGAAAATTCAGGCTGAAGCAAATTTAAGATTATAAAATTGAAGATTAAAAATTAAAATTAATTTTCTAGTTGCATCGTGAAAAAAAATTACGAACATCAGAAAGTTGAAAGAAAAATCTATCAACTTTGGGAAAAATCTGGCTTTTTCAATCCTGATAAATTGCCAGACAGCAAAAAAAGAAAGCCATTTTGTATTATTATGCCTCCGCCTAACGCTAATGCGCCATTGCATATTGGCCACGGGGTCTTTGTTGCTTTGCAAGATTTAATGATCCGCTACCAAAGAATGAGAGGCAAAAAAACGCTTTGGCTCCCAGGTGTTGACCATGCCGGTTTTGAAACGCAAGTGGTTTTTGAAAAAGAGTTAGCAAAGCAAGGCAAATCCGGACTAGAAATGAACCGGGAAGAATTCTATAAAGAAGTCTGGCGTTATACGCAAAAAAATAAAGAAATTGTCAGGAAGCAATTGAAACTTTTAGGAGCTTCCTGTGATTGGTCCCGGGAAAAATTTACTCTGGATACAGACATTCAAAAAATTGTTTACCAGACATTAAAAAAACTATGGCAAGATGGATTGCTTTATCGCGGCAAAAGGATTGTCAACTATTGCCCCAAACACAAAACCGCTTTTTCTGAATTAGAAGTTAAATATAAAGAAGAAAAAAGCGTTCTCTATTTTGTTAGATATAAATTTAAAGGGCAGGAAAATAAATGGATTATTGTTGCCACAACGCGGCCAGAAACTATCCCTGGCGACACTGCTGTTGCTGTTAATCCTCGAGACAAAAGATATTCCAAACTCATTGGCAAAATTGTGATTGAACCGATTACCAAAAGAGAAATTCCTGTAATTACCGACAAAAATGTTGACATTAATTTTGGCAGCGGAGCTTTGAAAATCACCCCGGCTCATGATGCGCTGGATTTTGAAATAGGACAAAAGCATAAATTAGAGATAAGAGAAACCTTAAATTTTGACGGATATTTTAACAAATTAGCCGGACCTTTGGCCGGCCTCAATGTTATTCAAGCCAGAGAAAAAGCAGTACAAATTTTAAAAGCCAATGATTGTTTAGAAAAAGAAGAGGAATATATCCACCAAGTGGGTCATTGCTATAAATGCGACAGCGCTATAGAGCCGATGCTCATGGAACAATGGTTTGTAGCGATGACTAAATCCCTGCCGGGAAAAAATAAATCCTTGCGCCAGCTGGCTGTTGAAGCAGTAAAAAATAAAAAAATAAAAATCATTCCTCCGCGCTTTGAAAAAGTATTCTTCCATTGGATGAATAATATCAAGGACTGGAATATCTCCCGGCAAATTCGCTGGGGCATTCCTATTCCCGGATACCATTGCAAGGATTGTCAAAAATCTTTTATTGAGATAGATAAAATACCAAAAAAATGCATTTACTGCCAAAGCACGAATATAAAAAAAGATACTGATGTTTTAGATACTTGGTTCTCGTCAGGCCAGTGGCCGTTCGCAACCCTTCTAACCTCGAGTCGCTCAAAATCAAATATTAAAAATAAGAAATCAAAAATTCCAGAAATAACCAAAGATTTTAAAACTTTTTACCCTACTGATGTGATGGAAACTGGCTGGGATATTTTGTTTTTTTGGGTGGCGAGAATGATTATTTTCGGCATTTATCGCACTGGCAAAATTCCTTTTCGAGTTGTTTACTTGCATGGTTTAGTCAGGGACAAAGACAGGCAAAAAATGTCCAAATCCAAAGGCAATGTTATTGACCCTTTAGCTGTTGTTGAAACCTATGGCGCAGACGCTTTAAGAATGGCTCTAATCATCGGCAATACTCCGGGAAATGATATTGTAATTTTTGAAAACAAAATCAGAGGTTATCGCAATTTTGCTAATAAAATCTGGAATGCCTCGCGCTTTGTTCTGATGAACCTTGAAGGCTTTGACGGACGCAAACCAGCTCTTAATTCAAGAGATAAAAAAATACTGGCAGATTTTAAAAAAGTGAAAAAAAGAACAACGCAGTATCTAGACAATTACCAATTTTCTTTGGCAGGGGAAACTATTTATCACTATTTCTGGCATATTTTTGCCGACCAAATTATTGAGGAGATGAAGAGCAGAATTAAAGCTGGGGCTAACAAAAAAGAAGCCCAGTATATACTCCATACGATTTTAAGAGATTGCTTAAAAATGCTTCATCCTTTTATGCCTTTTGTAACTGAAGCTGTTTGGCAAAAACTGCCTCAGTATTCTCAAAAGAAAAAGCAAAAAAACAACTTATTAATTATAACCCCATGGCCTTAACTTTCCTTCTTGCGAGTTTTTTAGGTTTAATGCCTGTCATTCTCTGGCTTATATTTTTTTTGTGGCAGGATATTAAAAGGCCAGAACCGTTGCACTGGATTATTCTTCTCTTTTTACTGGGCATTATCATTACGCCCTTGGTTTGGGTCTTTGAAAATTATCTTTTGAACTTAGCGCAAATTGATATTCAGCAAACCCTTCCTTTTACCACCTCTGTTTTTGTTTATCTATTGATTGCTGGTATTGAAGAATTGGCAAAGTTTCTAACAGCGGCTTTTGCTCTTAGGGGCAATAAACATTTTGACGAAGCGATTGACGCTATGATTTATTTGATTGTCATTGCTTTGGGATTTGGCGCTGTAGAAAATATTTTAGTCAGTTATCAGGAAATCATCCGCGGAGCAAACTTTTTACCAGCAATTCATATAATGTCCCTGCGTTTTATCGGCGCCAATCTATTACATGTGATTAGTTCAGGAATCATTGGATTTTTCTGGGCTTTAAAATTAGTAAGCGGTAAGAAAAAATATCTACCTTGCGGCATATTTTTAGGTATTTTGTTGCATTGGGCTTTTAATCTTGCTATTATTAGATTAGGCGGGGATGCAGTTTTCATCATTAGCCTTGTTTTATTTGCGAGCTGTATTTTCCTCCTTTGGGCGTTTGATATTTTAAAACAAATTAAAAAACCAATCCGTCAAATAGCCGACAAGACACAATAATCAAGAAACAAGGATACAAACAAATAACAAGATACAAACGGTTTAAAAATTGGCTATTGTTCGCCAGATGGTGAAATTGATCATTATTTGGTGATTGTTTCTTGTATCCTTGTATCTTAATCTAACTTTTGAATTTTAAATTTTTAATAAATATACTATGGCGCAGACAACAAATTCTAAAAACATTAATATTAATCAAGCAAATATCTGGCCTTCTTCTGAAGAAGAAGGGGAATTGGCGATTGACCTTTATGAAACCAAGGATGAACTAATACTTCAAGCGGCGATTGGCGGCGTCGCTATTAACGATCTAGATATTTCGATCACCAACGATATGATTACTATTAGGGGCAGAAGAGACCGAGACGACAAAAGCAAAATTGAAAAATTTTATTATAATGAGTGTTTTTGGGGACCATTTTCCCGCTCCTTAATTTTGCCCCAAGAAGTAGATGCTGATAAAGCAAAAGCCACTATTAAAAATGGGCTCCTCAGCATCTATTTGCCTAAATTAATCAGGGTTCAAAAAAGGACGCTAAAGATTGAAGAAGAATAGAAGGGGCAAGTGGCGGAATTGGCAGACGCGCAAGGTTTAGGACCTTGTCCCGAAATTTTGGGTTGTGGGTTCAAATCCCACCTTGCCCACAAAATTAAAAACTCCGTTTAAAAACGGAGTTTTTAATTTTTTAAAAAATCTATTACTCATCTAGAAGGAAGATAGCACTCTACGGGAGCGTCTCTCCAAAGAAAGAAGCAACTAAATAAATTACTCCTTTAGCAATTAAAGCAATGGCAATCCCTATAAGAGCGTAAATAAGAGTATTTAAGGCCTTTCCGGTTTTAGTAGTATCTCCAGAAGCAGTAACATATTGGAAACCTGAATAAACAATCATTATTGCCGCTATAGCAATGACTATATTAAAAAACCAGTTCAA
>CAZJVL010000015.1:0-4916 GCA_964549875.1 uncultured Candidatus Saccharibacteria bacterium | reverse complement strand
AGGTAAAATATATTTTTTCATTTTTATTATTTTATTAAATTATTATTTTAATTCGACCTTTATAAAGAATTATAACAAATTACAGTCAAGCTATCAAATAATATTTTTCTATATTATTGTTCCACACACTTAAACAATCCAGTATATATACAGTTGCCCAAAGATTCACACTCTTCCTTACCACAAATATTCCAAAAGCCTGAGCCACATTGGTCACATTTAGATTCTAAATCCTCTGCAACCGCTTCGTCTTCTACTCCAGTATCATCACCTTCTCCACTTTCGTCTTCAGTTACTTCGGTGCCGCTCTCTTCATCAACTGATGGATTCCCACTACTCTCTTCACCAACCACTGGACCAATATTATCACTTTCTTCACTTTCGTCTTCAGTTACTTCGGTGCCGCTCTCTTCATCAAATGCTGACGGAGTTATTAAATCTTGCTTCTCTTCTTCAGTCAATACTACATTAGAAGCACTTTCTTCAACATTGCTGGGCTCTGCTGAACCATAAAGAATACCCTTGATTATATCTGGCACAAACCCGGCAATAAGAACAACTGCCAATCCTATTAAAGCCCAAGTGAGAGCTTTCTGAGCAGTCTGGACTTTTTGCTGATTACCAGCAGAAGTAATAAAAAGAAAACCAGCATAAACAATTATAATCGCGCAAATAGAAATAGCCACATTGTATAAAAAATTGGCTAATGCAGAAACTAAATCAGTAATCGTCTTGATTCCTTTTACGGGAGGTGGAAAGTTATAGGTAGCTCCAAAAACAGGTATCACGCTGAAAAAAATTGCAAGTATTAATACAAGAATAATATATTTTTTCATTTTATAAAAATTAATTTTTAATATTTCCTCATCAAATAAATTAGCGTTCTTAATGGGCATTAATTTTTTATGGTGTGCATTCAATATCATACCAAGGCCTACTAGGGTCATAATATTCAGGACTAACACCTATTTTCACAATTAATGCAAATATTGCATTAACAATAAGCCAAGCAGCAAGAATAATTATTAAACCAATTATAGCATTTGTAATTAACTTTTGACCAGCTCTTATATTCTCTTCTTTACCCAGAGAAAAAACCCAACGCAGGCCGCCATAAATAATAAGAACAACCACAAGCAAAAAAGCCATTTCCATAGCAAAATTTAACACGTTTTGCGCCAGGACTAATAAATGGCAAAGATTACAATCAGGCTCTCCTTCTCCTCCGCAAGGCACCAAACCAGCAGATTGAACCAAAAGAGGGAAAAAACAAAAACAAGCAATTAAAGATAAAATAACATCTTTACTTTTTGCAGTTTTGTTTATTTTTAAATTTTTTTTAAAATTTTTCATTTTGCCAAAAATAATTAATTCTATCTTTTGCCGTATTAACAGCTTTTAAAGGGTCTTCTCCTTTAAGAATAACCGCTTGAATCATCTCTTCAAAAATTAGTTGAATTTCCTCGAAATTATATTGGTGCCAATTTCGAGCTGTTGAAATTTGTCTGATAAAAATACCGCTGTCTAAATCATTTAAATGCATTTGAATTAAATCCAAACGAGTTGGCGGATTTTTAGTCTGGAGAAAATAAGTTTGGGCATTATCTTTTTGGCTAAGAAACTTTAAAAAGTCCCAGCATTCTTCAGGGTGCTCAGAATTTTTTAAAACCGCTAAAGTCATTGTATAGCCATAATTCACAATAGAAGGAGTCCAGGCAAATTGAGGCAGAGCGCTTATTTTATAATTCAAATCTTGTCCGTATTTTTCAATAGTTTTTTTCGCTTCATGATAACCAATCATCATCACTGTCTCGCCTCGACTAAAAGCAATCGCCGAATTATCAAAATTATCATTCCAAGTATAATAACGGGACCGAGGATCAACAAATTGGACATAGAAGCTCAAAGCCTCTTTGCCGGGAACAATTCTATTACCGCCTATCTCAGTATTTAAATGGAATGTTGCTTGTTTTTTAGAAGTATCAACAATCCCGCTTCCATATTGCATCATTAAAGCCGAAATAATATCAGTTTCCCATTCAACATTTGAAGCCGAACCTAAAGCAATGGCGGCGCGGGTAATTTGTCCCCGAGGATTTACCCGTCTCAAAGAGGGAATTAAGTTTAATATTTCTTCCCAAGTTGTCGGCGGCAAAATCACATTATAATAATCAAAAATATCCTGATTATAATAAAGAGCCAGAACATCTGTATAAAGGGGCAAGCCAAGTAAATAATTACCTTGTATTGTTTCATTTCGAGATAGCTGAGAATACGTCTGCTCTAAATCTAAAAGATTAAAATATTTATCTTTGCTCAAATCCAAAGGATAAATTTTATCCTCGTAATACGGCAGCCAATTATCCTGAAGCATTAAAATATCAGGAGCGGCATTATTAGCAAAGGCCTTAAGAAGTTCCTCATGATAAGTAGTCCTGTCTTTTAAAATATAATTAATTGAGATATGTGGATATATTTTTTGGAAATTTTGAATTAAAGGAGCAAAAACTGCCGCCTCATCTGAAATGCCCCAAAACTCTAAAGTAATCGGCGCCGGGCTGGCTTTACGGAAAAATACCGCCAAAACAACAATCAGCGCCACAAAGGCGATTGCGATTAAAATGATTTTTTTCTGGTGAGAAGTTAATGACATATCTTATATGTTTTCATTTTTACTGTCTCTTGATTTTGGTAATTTTGCTAAAAATCCATAATGCGTCACCCCTAAAGACAATTCTCTTTCCAATTGAAACCCTGATTTTTCTAATAAATTTAAAGCATTTTCTTTTGTCAGAGAGAATAATCTTTGTTGAGCCGGTAATTTGTCAGGATACCACTCAATAAGGACAAGGTATCCTTCTGGCTTTAAAATCCTTTTAGCTTCTAAAATAAGCCTTTCTTTATTCTCGGTTTCAAAAAGAATATTGGCAATTAAAACCAAGTCGCAGGAATTATTAGCCAAATTGCTGCCCCTCTCTTCTTCTAAATTAGCCCAACGTGGTTCAATAATATTAAAAAGCCCTTCTGTTTTCGCTCTGAATTCCAAGGCCTCTAAAGATGGCTTCCAGATATCCAAAGAGATGACTTTTCCCGAAGGCCTAACTGCTTTTGCCATTGCCAAACTAAAATATCCAGAGCCACTGCCAAAATCAGCCACAGTCATTCCCTCTTTTAGAGGTAATGTTTTTACTATTTCTTCAGGATTAAGAAAAGAAACCATAATAATAAATTGCTGAATTGTTGTATATTTACAGTATAACAGATTTTTTATAAAAGCGTAACTCCGGCAATTTTATCTCCTGAGTCCAATTTCATAATTCTTACTCCTTGAGTGGAGCGTCGCAAAACAGGAACACTCTGAAGAGGCGCTTTAATAACCTGTCCTTTTTGTGAAATTACAACTAAGAACTCTTCATTCTGCACAAGACAAGATTTTATCAAATTGCCTGTTTTCGGTGTTACTTTCATCGCTTTAATTCCCCTACCTCCTCTTTTCTGACGGCGATATTCTCTCAAATTAGTCCTTTTGCCAAATCCATTTTCACTTATCGCTAAAATCTGTCCTTTATTTTCTTCCTCGCTCTTTTTTACAGTTACCAAATTAACTACCCTGTCTTCACTAGATAATTTCATTCCAATCACGCCGCTGGCTGAACGCCCCATAGCCCTGACTTCATTCTCTTTAAAACGGATTGATTGGCCTTTGTTAGAAGTTAAAATTATTTCATCTCCTTTAGAAACTAAAGCAGCGCCAATAAGTTTATCATCTTTTGAAAGCTTTAAGGCGATGATGCCACCGCGGCGAATATTTTGATACTCGTTAAGCAGGCTTTTTTTAACAATCCCTTTTTCAGTTGCCATAAACAAATAGCAGTAATCTGATTCTTTTAATGAAGGAGGTAAATTCAATAAAACAACTACATTTTCCTGCGGAGCTAAATTAATATAATTTTGAATAGATTTTCCCTTAGCTAAGCGTGAACCTTCAGCAATCTCAAAAGCAAGCAAATTAAATAAACGCCCGCGATCAGTAAAAAACAGAATTTGATCTCTCGTATTGCAAGAAACCAAGTGAGTTAAAATATCCTCCTCGTTTTTCCCCTCGTATGCGATGACCCCCTTACCTCCTCTTTTCTGCCCTTTCAAAGTATCAGGGTTAATTCTTTTGATATAACCATCTCTAGAAAAAGCGATTAAACTCTCCTGGGAAGGAATAAGCTCGTCTGCGCTGATCACTTCTGGAAGACGATCTTGAACTTGAGTTCGTCTTTCGTCTCCATATTTCTCTTTTAATTCCTGAAGCTCTTTTTTGATAATCTCAGTAATTTTCTGAGGATTTTTTAAAATTAAAGTGTATTCCTTGATAAGTTTATTTTTTTCGGCCAATTCTTCTTCTATTTTATTTCTCTCCAATCTTGCCAAATTTTGCAGCTTCATTTCCAAAATAGCGTTTGTTTGAATAGCACTAAAATGATACCGAGCGATCAATTTTTGCTGGGCTTCTTCTTTGGTTTCTGATGACTTTATTAATTTAATAATTTCATCAATATAATCCAAAGCTTTGGCAAGACCTTCAAGAATATGAGCTCTTTCCCTCGCCTTTTTTAAAAGATATTCAGTTCGTCGGTAAATAATAGTTCTCCGATGAGTAAGATACTCCTCCAAGACATCCTTAATAGAAAGTATTTGAGGCTGCAAACCATTCTCGGTTAAAGCAAGCATATTCAAATGGAAGCTCTTTTCTAAATCTGTAAACTTAAACAATTGATTTAAAATTCTCTTGGGAATAGCTTCATTTTTTAAATCAATGACAATTCTTAACCCTTCTTTGTCAGATTCATCTCTTAAATCTTTAATTCCCTCTATTCTCTTTTCTTCAACCAGGCGAGCGATAGTAGCAATTAACTCTGCTTTAT
>CAZJVL010000014.1:0-9542 GCA_964549875.1 uncultured Candidatus Saccharibacteria bacterium | reverse complement strand
GTGAAACATTGTGTGAAACAAAGTGTGAAACATTGTGTGAAACAAAGTGTGAAACAATTAACAAAAGACCCAAAATATAAATATATTAGTGGACTCGAGGGGAATCGAACCCCTATCTCGGCAATGCGAATGCCGTGTAATGCCATTGTACTACGAGCCCAAAATTTTAGTAGATAAGCAACGCCACATTATTATATGTATGCCATAATTCAAGGCTTTGTTAACATATCTAATTTCTCTACTCAAAAGCCAAAAGGCAAAAGAGAGGGCTAAACCCTAAATACTAAACCCTATTGAATTCGCAAAGCGATTATTCAATAGGGTAAACACTAAATCCTAAACAAATTACAAATTACAAATTCCAAACAGTTTAAAAATTGTAATTTGAAAGCGGAGCTGTTATCCTGAGGAGCGAAGCGACAAAGGATCTCTTGCGGATGTAAGATTCGCCAACAAGTGGCGAGATTGCCACGGTCGCCTGCTGGCTCGCTCGCAATGACAGGACAGGAAGCACAATGACAGGATGCGAGGTCGAGATTCTTCGCTTCGCTCAGAATGACAAAGAAAAATTAAAAATTAAAACATTTAAAATTGATTGAAAATTGGCAGCGTAGCTGTCATCCTGAGGCCGTTAAGGCCGAAGGATCACAATTAGAATTAAGAATTAAGAATTATGAATTATGAATCAAGGATTTATTTAAAAATTGAAAATTGATTGAAAATTGTAAATTGAAAATTGAAAATTGATTTATACAGAATACAGTATACAGGATACAGGATACAGTATACAGTATACAGTATATAGAATAGCAAGATTTATTTTGCTTGACAAGTAATTATTTGAGATTATACTTATAATAGGTCAGGATAATTTTAAATACAAAGATATATGAATAAAAAATTTCCATTTATTATAGTTAGCCTAATTATAATAGCCTTTTTGATAATTTATAGTTTTAATACCTCTTATCCTTCTGAAGAATCTCCAGAAAAAGCAAAAATTAATGGCTTGATTATGCTCATTGAGTTTGAGGGTATTGATGGGGTTTTACATTGGGAAAAAGCTTTAGATCAAAATAACATCAGGGCTTTGATCAAGGCGCAAGAGAATGTTTTGGAAGAATATCCGGAAGTTTTTAAAAGATTAGCTGATAAGGGTTATGAAATTGCTGGCGGTTATGATGAAGCGCCTTTTTGGGATATGGCTTATGAAGAGCAGTATGATTTAATGAAAAAAGCCAAGGAAACAATAGAATGTATCACCGAGAAGCCAATGAGAGTTTTTGGTAGCCGTTATTTTGCTTATGACGAAAATACTTTAAAAGCCGCTGATGATTTGGACATCCAATATATTTTAGCTAGAGGAACAGCAGGTGAAGAAGCTGTTGTCTATGCGCCTGAAGAATACAGGGTAAAAATTATCTCTGTTTCTAACGTGCCTTTTGAAGAAATGGGAAAAGGTTCATTATGCGATTATAGTTTGTGGGCCAGAGGAGCTACTCCAGAAGATTTTGGGGAAGTTTTGGACTGGTGTCTCAATAATAAACCCAAAGACATGATTTTAGTTTCCCATGCTTATCTAGGGGGTACACGATTGGCTTGGTGGGAGCAATATGAAAAAGCATTAAGATCAGATAAGGTTATGTGGCGGACAAATTTTGATGAATGGTTGAAAAATTTGGATGTAATAGAAATGCCTTTTAGCGAAATCCCTCAAAATAGAGAAGTCCAGTATACTGCCCCTAAACCAGCCAAGGCAATTGAAGATTATGAGCCAATTCCTGGCTTAGAAGAATATCAAGAATCCACTACAAAAAAAGAAGAGATAGAATTAAAGTGTTTTTAGAATAAAATTAGTTATGGAATTCAAGGTTGATAAATCAATCTGCATTGGTTGCGGCGCGTGTATTCAAGCGTGCCCTTATGGGGCAATTAAAATAGGAGAAGACGGGAAATCTTTTATTGACCCCAAAAAATGCAAACAATGTGGCAAGTGTCAGGAGACGTGTCCAATGAGCGCTATTAAAGAAATAAAAAAGCTTAGACATTAAGCTTTTTTAAATTGGGCAAATGATTGCTAAAGATAGGTCTTGAATTTGAAGTAATCCTTATTTAGATTATTTAGATTTTGCCTAAATTTTTGAGTTTGGTCGGGCTGGTCGGATTTGAACCGACGGTCTCCTGCTCCCAAAGCAGGCGCGTTAAACCACTACGCTACAGCCCGAAAAATGAAAAAGGGAAGAAAGTATTAGCACTGTTTCTTTATACTGTTTCTTAAATTTTGTCTCCCTGGCAGGACTCGAACCTGCAATCTACTCCTTAGAAGGGAGTTGCTTTATCCAATTAAGCCACAGGGAGAAACAGGGAGAATCTGTTTAACTCATTTGTTAAAATTAGTCGTCTTATCAACACTTGATTCTTACATTTTATCGTATCATATTTTTGATTGAAATAAAAGATTTTTTCGTTTATAATTATTCAAGCTAATGGTGGCCATGGTGTAGTGGTTAGCACGGCAGTCTGTGGAACTGCCAGCGAGGGTTCAAATCCCTCTGGTCACCCCTTGGTTTTTCTAATTAAAACCACTCTGAAAATTCAGAGTGGTTTTAATTTAGGGTTGACGCTAACAACAAATCCTTATTTTGTATTTTGATGAGCAATTTGGTAACGAGAGTAGGCAAGATAAGCATCGCGTGTCTTGCTCTCTATTTTTGCTAGAACCAATCGGCCATTGGGATTAAATTTGAGGTAATACCAAATTACGAAAGACAGGATTAGGCTGATGATTAATGATACAAGCAAAGAACTTCCAGCACCGGTTTTAACAGTAGCTGCTCCAGCAACTAATCCATAGCTAATTGTGGCGCTATCAGTGACTTTATTTTGGTTGTCAGCTGTTGCTTCAGCAGTATTGGTTTGGCTGAGATATGTTGGTGAGTAGGCGCTGGTGGATGCTTGGAAGGTAATGGTTTTGCTCGTTGCCCGGTAGATAGTGCCTAAGGATAAACCTGTTGTCGTCAGGGTATCAGCTTGGGTAATGCCGTCTACTTTTGTAGTTCCCGGCTTATAGATGAGAGTGGCAGGTAAAGGATCTTTGATGACAACATTATGAATATCTGCGTTACTGCCAGCGCTGATAGTAAGATGAAACTCAATAATATCGCCGGGAACAACTTGGATTACCTTAGAATAAATTCTGCTCCCGCCGGAAAGATTACGCCCTAATTTAGTAAGGTTCAAATTGGTTCCTGGAGAAGTGGTGTAAATAGCTATTGATTGAGATGTTGAGCCGCAAGAGCCATAGCCATAACAGGTTAAAGTGTAAGTAGTGTTTGCTGTAGGGGAAACGGTTTCAATACCGCTGGTTGATTTTGTTCCGCTCCATCCATTTGAAGCAACACAATAGTTTGTATAGCTGGAAGTCCAGCGGAGATAAGTAGTTTCTCCTTGGCGAAGAATGTATTTATCTGCCCAAAGATTAATTGTTGGGGGGTTAGTACATTGGCTGCCACCGTTGATGTAAGCATTACAGGAAGTACTAGCGCTTCGGCCCTGTGAATCATAAACTGTTAGATATGCGGTATAGGTTCCCGGACTAGTAAAAGATCTTTGATAATAAGAATTATAACCAGAAGCCACACCAGACCAATAATAGGAATAATTGCCTATTCCGCCGCTGACATTGCTATAGAAAGTTATTGTCTGGTTAATTTGAGCTGAGCTTGGAGAGGCATAACAGGAAACAGATAAAGAAGGAATTATTTGTTGGCAAGCATTTAGACAGTTAGAATATGAAGTATATGGTCCAGAAGCATCTTGGTAGCATTGCCAAGTATTAGTATTGCAAGAATAACGAGTTATAGGAGGTTGGCATTGAGACTCACAAGTGCTTAAAGAAGTATATGGTCCAAAATTATCAACCACACATTGCCAAGTATTGGTATTGCAAGAATAACGAGTTATAGGAGGTTGGCAACAAGACTCACAACTGCTTAAAGAGGTATACTGTCCAGAAGGTGTCTGATAGCATTGCCAAGTATTGGTATTACAAGAATAACGAGTTATAGGAGGCTGGCAATTTGCTTGGCAATTACTTAAAGAAGTATATGGTCCAGAAGATGTTTGATAGCATTGCCAGGTATTAGTATTACAAGCATATCTTGTTGGGGTTGGGGCTTTACAATTAGCAATACAATCACTATATGAGCTATATTGTCCAGTCCCGCAAATAGCTTCAACGCATTGCCAAGTACTGGTATTGCAATTATATGTAGTATGGCAGATAGGATGAGTGGTTGTCGTTGTTGTGTAGGCAATGTGAGGTCGGGTTGTTGTTGGATAAATTATATGACAGCTATCTCCATGACATAGAGGATGGCTGGCAGAAGTGGATATATGATTTAAAGAATTATGACTATCATCCTCATGATGGTCTTCATAATGAGTTGTACTTGTGTTGTCTTCAACAGGGCCGCTGCCAGTAACAATAATAGCGGCCTCAGTAACAATTGGCGCCATTAATCCGGAAAATAAAACACTGCCTATTAAAAGGCCAGAGATTAAATAGTTTCGTACCCTTAAGAAATTAAATAATTTCATATTATTTTTTTGTTTATTTTTACTTCTTCAATCTTTTTGAGATTTCTAAAGATACCTCAATAATAGCACATAATACTATAATTGTCAATAGACCTTTCAAAGACAATAGTATTATCTATTATAAATTTCAGATATTTTAATATTACCATACAATATAATAAATGTCAATAAGAAGATAAAATTGGGTTTAATCTTCATTGGTTAATCGGTTGATAAAACAAGAAAAAAAACAAAATGGATTGATTTTTAAGAGAATACGAGTTAAAATAACAATAAAGATCTGTTAAAGATTTTCTTTTTTTTGCGGGTATAGTATAGTGGTAGTATGGAACCCTTCCAAGGTTCAGGCACGGGTTCGAGCCCCGTTACCCGCTCTCGGTGATTTTCATTAAGAGGATTTATATAAACTAATGAGTAAAAAAAACAACGCAAAAATTAGAGTTTTTTCTGGCACCCGACCAACCGGATTTCTCCATTTAGGGAATTATTTAGGCGGCTTAAAAGGTTATTTAGAGCTTCAAAATAAGGAAAATTATGATTGTATTTACGCGGTAGTTGACCTTCATGGGATTACTTCTCCTTATGATCCTAAGACCTATCAAAATAAAATTCAGGAGGTAATTTTAGAATACTTAGCTTGCGGCTTAGACCCAAAAAAATGTCATCTTTTGGTTCAATCCCAGGTGCCTGAACATGTTGAGTTGGCATATTTATTGGGCACTCTTTACCCGGTCTCTCGTTTAGAGCAATTGCCCACTTATAAAGAAAAGAGAAAAGAACAACCTCAATATATAAATGTAGGGCTTTTTTATTATCCTATTCTTATGGCGGCTGACATCTTGCTTTATAAAACTCAATTCGTGCCAGTAGGCAAAGATCAGTCCCCGCATTTGGAGGTAACAAGAGAAATCGCCAGGATTTTTAATCATCGTTTTGGACAAACTTTTTCTGAACCACAACCATATTTTATGGCCCATTCATATATTCCTTCTTTGACTGGTGAAGGGAAAATGTCTAAATCTAAACAAGGTAGTTATATTAATCTTGTGGATAGTTTGAAGGTTATCCAAAATAAATTGGCTAAAGTGCCAACCGATATAGGAAAAGGAAAAAAAGTGCCAAATAAAGGAGGAGTTGCTGTTTTACTTTCTTTAATTGACCTTTTTGAAGGCGCAGAGAGGAGAAAATATTATGAGGGGCTTTATTTGAATGAAGGAATCCAATACAAATCTTTGAAACAGGAATTAGCAGCCGCTATTTATAAAGAATTAAAACCGATTCAGGAGAAGAGAAAATATTATGAAGAAAGGCCTGAATTAGTGGCTGAAATTTTAGAACAAGGCAGAAAATATGCTTCCAAGATTGCTCGGCAGACGATTTTGGAAGTCAAACAAAAAATGGGAATAATGCGCAATTTTTAATTTTAAATTTTTAATTGAGTTTTCATGGAGGATTTAATAAAAGAAGCTGAGCAAACAAGAGAAAGCCAAAATAATGGCTCAGAAATTATTCAGGTAGAAAATTTAAGAAAAAGATACAGGAATATTACTGCTGTTGACGGGGTGTCTTTTTCTGTCAAAAAGGGAGAGGTCTTCGGCCTTTTGGGGCCAAATGGAGCCGGTAAAACGACAACCATTAATATTCTTTGTACTCTCTCCTTGCCAAGTTCAGGCGTGGCTTATGTTAATGGTTATGATGTTGTCCGTCAGCCAGCTGATGTCAGAAATTCAATTGGTTTGGTCTTTCAGGAAACTATTCTGGATAGCCATTTAACTGCAGAAGAGAATCTTTATCTTCATGCTATGCTTTATGGCGTTCCCCGGAAGGAATATCTTGAAAGGAAAAGAGACCTTCTAAAATTCTGTGAACTTTGGCACGAGAGAAGATCTAAAGTAGAAACATTTTCCGGAGGGATGAAAAGAAGGTTAGAGCTTGTCCGATCTTTAATCCATAATCCGCAGGTTTTATTTTTAGATGAACCAACTATTGGTTTAGATCCCCAGACCAGGAAGAAAATTTGGGATTATATTTTTTCTTTAAGGAAGAAAAAAAACATCACCATTTTTTTGACAACTCAATATCTCAGCGAAGCGGAAAACTGTGACCGCATAGCTATTTTGGATTACGGCACAATTGTGGCTCTTGATAGTCCAGAGAATTTAAAAAAGATGATCGGCGAAGATATTATCATTTTTAGGACTGAAAATAATCAGATAGCCGAGCAAGAGTTTCGGGCAAAATTCCCGATGTATTCAATTAAGCAGCTTGGCAAGGAGTTAAGAATCAAGGTGGATGACGGTGATAAATTTTTACCTGTTTTGGTGAAAGCAATTAGTCCCCGAATTATTTCTATGGAATTAAGGCGGCCCACTTTAGAGGATGTTTTCTTGGAAATCACAGGTAGAAAAATTAGAGAAAATAAAAAGTCAGAGGAGGAAGAAGAAAGATTTAATTTATCTTCTTTATTCTCTCTCTTTTCATCCCAAAAAAAATAATGAAAAAAAGAATAAAAACGCTTTACGTAATCTGGTATCGGGAAGTGCTTATTTATCTTCGCAATGGCGTGAAGTTTTTTACTTCGATTTTCCTGCCAATTCTTATTTTGGTATTTTTTGGCACTGGTTTAAAAACAATGCTTCCTTCCTCTGTCTTAAATTATGATTTTGTGCAATTTTTCTTTCCGGGCATTTTGGGTTTAAGCGTTACTATTATGGCAGTTTCTTCCACAATGTCTATTGTTTGGGATCGAGAGTTTGGTTTTTTAAAAGAAATTTTGGTCTCGCCAATCAGTCGTTCTGACATTATTTTGGGAAAAATTTTAGGAGCAACGACGACAGCTTTAATTCAGGGATTTTTGATTTTACTGATTATTCCTTATTTGGGCATTGATTTTAGTAGATGGCTTTTTATTAAAGCAATGATTGTTATTCTCCTAGTTAGTTATGGCATGGCCGCTTTAGGCGTTTTTCTTGTTTCCCGCCTTAAAAAGATGGAGAGTTTCTCTATTATTTCTCAGATAATTATTGCCCCAATGGCTTTTCTTTCGGGCGCTTTCTTTCCTCTAAATAATGCTCCTTCTTGGATGGTTAAAATGGCTTATTATAATCCTTTAGCTTATGGCATTGACGCCTTGCGTTGGGTTACTCTCTCTGAATCTTTGACCAAAGAAGAAATATCTCTTTTGACAACTCATCCTTTGCTTTTATGTATTATTGTTCTTTTGGCATTTAATCTTGTGATTACTTTCCTCAGTACTCGTGTCTTTAATAAATCAATCTATTAGAAAGAATAATTAGAAAGAATAATTTGAGAATGTTAAAATAATTTATATTATTTATGATTATTCAATGGTTTGGTCACTCTTTTTTTCGCCTCGAGACCAGAGGCAAAGTTATAGCAATTGATCCTTATAGAGAAGAAGCAACCGGTTTGAAACCTCCCCGTTTTAAAGCAGATATCCTTTTGATAACTCACCAGCACGAAGACCATAATAATAAGAATGTTATTATGGGCGATCCTTTTATTTTAGAGACGCCGGGAGAAATAGAAATAGGGGGGGTTTTTATAGAAGGGCTTCCAAGCTTTCATGATAAAAAAAGAGGGCAAGCAAGAGGGGAAAATACAATCTTTCTTTTGGAATCAGAAGACATGGTAATTTGCCATTTAGGGGATTTAGGGGAGCCGCAATTAAAAGAGGAAACCTTGGAAAAAGTGGCTGATACTGATATTCTTTTGATTCCTGTTGGCGGCAATTATACTATTAATTACGAAGAGGCGGTCTCTTTTATTAACCAGATTGAACCCAAAATAATTATTCCGATGCATTATGCTTTGCCTCATTTAAAGATTAAGCTTGATCCTCTTGAAAAATTTATCAAAGCCATAGGAAAAAAGCCAGAAATGATAGATAAATTGATAATCAAAAAAAATAATCTGCCAGAGGAAGCAAAATTAGTTGTTTTAAATAAACAGTAAAAAGGTTAATTTATGGAAAAAAAGGAGAATAAGAAAAAAAATACTTTTCAGCTAGTCCAGCCAAGAGATATCAAAGATGAGCTTCAAGAATCTTACTTAGATTATGCAATGTCAATTATTATCTCTCGCGCTTTGCCTGATGTTAGAGATGGTTTAAAACCAGTGCAAAGGAGGATTCTTTTTTCAATGAAAGAATTAGGGCTGGGCTCTAATTCAAGATTTAGAAAATCAGCTACAGTAGTTGGTGATGTTTTAGGAAAATATCATCCTCATGGCGATGCAGCGGTTTATGATGCTTTGGTCAGAATGGCTCAGGATTTTTCATTACGTTATCCTTTAGTCAAGGGTCAGGGAAATTTTGGCAGCGTTGACGGAGATCCAGCAGCTGCCCAAAGATATACTGAAGTAAAATTAACTCCTTTGGCTGAGGAAATGTTGGAAGATATTGAGAAGGAAACCGTGGATTTTATGCCTAATTACGACGGGACAAGGGTAGAACCTAAATATCTGCCGGCTAAAATCCCTCAACTTATTCTAAATGGAGTTATGGGCATTGCAGTAGGCATGGCTACCAATATTCCTCCGCATAATATTCGGGAGATAAATGATGCCATTATTTATTTGATAGACCACCCTCAGGCTTCGGTTAGAGAACTAATGAATTTTATTCAGGGGCCTGACTTTCCGACCGGCGGCATCATTTTTGGCAAACAGAATATTTTAGAGGCCTATGCCAACGGCAAAGGGAAAATTATTTGTCGGGCTAAGGCAGAAATAGTTGAGGATAAAGGTCAGAAAATAATCATTTGGGAAATTCCATACTTGGTGAATAAAGCAGAGTTAATTGCTACTATCGCTCGCTTGGTTGAAGAAAAGAGAATAGAGGGAATTAAAGATTTAAGAGATGAATCTGATAAAGAAGGGTTAAGAATTGTCATTGATTTAAAAAATGAAGCTATTCCCAAGAG
>CAZJVL010000013.1:0-9655 GCA_964549875.1 uncultured Candidatus Saccharibacteria bacterium | reverse complement strand
TCATCCGGCTAACCCTTGGGATATTAGAGATGCTTTTGTTGCTGCTGCTTTATACCTCGCAAAATGGGGAGCAACTCAGCAAACAAGAGAAGCTGAATGGCGCGCGGCAATGATTTATTTTTCCGGCAGCACCAATACTAAATATCGTTTTTATGGCGATAGTGTTATGGCAATAGCTGATAAATATGAGCAGGATATTTCTTATCTTAAACAAGTAGCCACCCGGTAAAAATTAAACTTTTAAACTTTTAAACTTATTCTTATGGATCATTGTTATTTCTGCCTTCAAAATAAAGATGAAATAGATTATAAAGATGTTGATACTTTAAAACGTTTTATTTCGAGTCAGATGAAAATTTATCCTCGGAGAAAAACTAATCTATGTGCTAAGCATCAACGTCTATTAAAGAAAGCCATAAAAAGAGCTCGGATAGCAGGGCTGCTTGCTTTTATTAATGATTAAATTGTGTAATGAAGAGTGAAGAAGGACAATTTTATTCGCCCAGCGGAGAATCGTTTACCTATAAAGAGCTTCTAAAGGAGGTGCTTTTTTATATTAAAGCTGAGCCGCAGGAAAAATATAAAATTATTATTGGTACTGATTCTTCTAATCATGGGACAACCGATTTTGTGAGCGCGATTGTTGTTTATCGCCAAGGGCATGGCGGTAGGTTTTTCTGGCGTCGATTGAATCACAAAAAGATTAGCAGTTTAAGAGAGAGAATTTATCAGGAAGTAATGATGTCTTTAAAGTTAGCTGAAGAAGTTCTGCTTAATTTGTCTCAAAATAAGGATATTGCATTTGACTTTGAGGTTCATGTAGATATAGGCAGCAAAGGAGAAACAAAACATATGCTTCAGGAGATAATAGGAATGGTTAGGGGTTCAGGCTTTCAAATTAAAACTAAGCCAGAATCCTATGGTGCTTCAAAAGTGGCTGATAGGTACACATAGAAAAATTTTTAATTTTTAATTTTTAATTTTTTTTGGTGGGGCTTTATTATTAGGCCCTTTTTGTGTTAAAATATATTTAATGGCTAGAAAAAAACAAAAAGATTTAAAGATAAATTTCTTAGAAAAGGGGCAGAATCTATTGAAGAAAATTACCCCCCAAGAAACAATGAATGTAGAAGTTAAGAATAGCATTTTCGCTATTCTCTCTTTGGCTATTTCCCTAATATTAATATTGAGTGCCTTTAATTTGGCAGGTCCTTTTGGCAGGGCTGTTTTTCAATTCTTTGACTATCTTTTAGGGTGGGGTTACTTTATTCTTCCGTGTTTATCAATAATGATGGCTCTTAATTTTTTACGTTCCCCAACAAAGAAAATTAATTTAACTTTCTTTACTTTTTTAGGGTGTTTTTTGGTTCTTTTTTCAACTTTGTCCATATCAGAAATTTTCTTTGGAGGGAAAGGAGGGCTGGTTGGATCGTTAGGAGGATCGATAGAACCTTATTTAGGAACCTGGGCTGTTTTAGCCATTTATGTTGCTGTTTTTGTTTCGGGCATTCTTTTGGTCTTGAATATTCCACTGAGGCGTTTTCAAAAAAAGGAAAGAGAAAAAATGCCGCTTTCTTCGCTTTCTGAACCTGAAAAAGCTGCAATTAGCAATGCTGAGATTATAAATAAAGAGGAGAGAGGCGTAATAGATGAGGATAGGAAAATAGCGAAAACCTTAAAGGAAACAGCAAAAATCAGAGAGGAAAAAATGACGGCGGAAACCTTTATAAAATTAAAAAATAAATATAAACTTCCTCCGCTGGATCTTTTGGATTCAAGTTATTCTCAGCCGCGGGTAGGAGACATTAAGGCCAATGCCAATATTATCAAAAGAACTTTACAGAGTTTTGGAATAGAGGTTGAAATGGGTGAAGTTAATGTTGGTCCGACAGTGACTCAGTATACGCTTAAACCAGCTGAGGGAGTAAAGCTCGCAAACATTACCGCTCTCCAAAATGATTTGTCTTTGGCATTAGCCGCTCATCCTTTAAGAATTGAAGCTCCAATTCCTGGCAGATCGTTGGTTGGTATTGAAGTGCCTAATAAGTCAATTTCTTTAGTGAGGTTGGGTAATTTATTTAAAGAGATTAATTTTCAAAAAACAGCTTCACCTTTGCTATTTGTTTTGGGAAAAAATGTTAAAGGAGAAATTATTTTAGCTGATTTGAGCAAGATGCCGCATCTTTTAATAGCTGGAGCCACAGGAGCTGGAAAATCTGTGTGTATTCACAGTATCCTCGCTTCTTTTTTGTTTAAAAATTCTCCAGAAACTTTAAGATTGATTCTAATGGATCCAAAGAGAGTAGAATTGTCTGCCTACAATGGTATCAGCCATTTAATAACTCCAGTGGTGACTGAAAGCAAAAAAGTTCTTCCTGTGCTTCATTGGTCAATAAACGAAATGGAAAGAAGATATAATTTGTTCTCTGATTATCAGGTGCGGGACATAGAGGGGTTTAATTTAAAGGCGGCGTCAAAAGATGAACCAATTTTGCCTTATATCGTAATATTTATTGATGAATTAGCAGATCTAATGGTTCGTTTTGGACGTGATTTAGAGTCTTTAATTATTAAAATTGCCCAGATGGCGCGAGCAACGGGAATTCATCTTGTTTTATCCACTCAAAGACCGTCGGTTGAGGTTATTACTGGTTTGATAAAAGCGAATATTACCTCCCGGATTGCTTTTCAAGTGGCTTCCCAAGTTGATTCGCGGACAATTTTGGATATGGCTGGCGCTGAAAAATTATTAGGAAGCGGCGATATGTTATATCTTTCTTCTGATTCCCCAAAACCAAAAAGGATTCAGAGCGCTTATGTTTCAGAAGAAGAAGTAAATAAGCTGGTAGATTTTATTAAAGAATCAAGTAAAGAAGCCGAGGGGAAAATTAACGGTCTCACAGATAACTTGGAAGAATTTGTCAAATCTTCTTCTCCTTTGAAGGAAATAGATTTAGAAGAGTGGGCTAAAAAAACAGAAGATGAGTTATATCCAGAAGCATATGAAATAGTGGTAAAAGCGGGAAAAGCGTCAGCTTCATTATTGCAGAGAAGGTTAAGAATTGGTTATGCCAGAGCTGCTCGCCTTTTGGATCTTCTAGAAGAGAATGGCATTATTGGCCCTGCTGACGGAGCTAAACCTCGCGAGGTCTTTGTTAAAGAGAAAGAAGAAAATAACTATGGAAATTAAATATTCTTCTTCAGAGAAGCAAGAAGGAGAGGCAATGTCCTGTGGGGAATTTTTGAAAAAAGCGCGATTAGATAAAGGATACAGCATAGAAAAAATTTCTGAAGAAACAAAAATTTTACCTTCAATTATAAGAGATTTAGAAAATAATAATTATGAGAATCTTCCGCCTCCGGTTTATTTAAGAGGCGTAATTAATAAATACGCCCAATTTTTGAAATTAGATACGGCAAAAATCATTGCTTTATATCAACAAAGTAATGGTAGACATTTGTCCTCTGGCAAAGGTGATTTACCCCCAAAAAATAGATTTTTTGTCCGCCAATCAAAGCTATTTTTATTTATTAAGAATTCGCTCCCAAGAGTTTTAAAATGGATATTTGGAGCATTAATTTTATTATACTTTTGTTATGAGGCAAGCTTTTTTATCCTCCCGGCTAAAATTATTCTTTATTCTCCGGCTGATGATTTGACAACTAACCAACCAGAACTTGAAATTATTGGTAAGCTAATTCGGGGAAAAATGTTTTTTGTAAAAGATAGAGAGGTTTCTATTCAAGAGGATGGTGAGTTTCACGATGTTATTATTCTTAACCCCGGGCTTAACACCATTGAATTTAGAGCAGTCAATGCTTTAAATCATGAGACTTCGCTTGTCCGTCAGATTATTTATGTTCCTTCTGATGAAGGTGAGGCGTTTGAATAATGGGTGGCTGCTTTAATTTATCAAAAGGCGTCTTTGGGTTGCAGGATTGCTAAAAAATTGTTAATATAAATCATAAGATATGGCTAAGAATCAAATAAATAGCAAAAAGAATAAGTCGGAAAAGGGAGATATTTTAGAGCAAACATTAAAAGATCTTCAAGAAAGATTTGGGGAAGGGGCAGTAATGAAGCTGGGGGAAGTTAAGAAAGTAAATATAGATGTTATTCCTACCGGGTCCCCATCATTGGATTTAGCTTTAGGAGTTGGTGGCATTCCCCGCGGCAGAATTACTGAGATTTATGGCGCTGAGTCTTCTGGAAAAACAACATTAGTTTTGCATATTGTTGCTGAAGTGCAGAAAAGAGGGGGTAAAGCGGCTTTTATTGACTCAGAGCATGCTTTAGACCCGGATTATGCTCAAAAAATTGGAGTTAAAGTTAAAGAGCTATTAATATCACAGCCTGATAACGGAGAGCAGGCTTTAGATATTGTGGAATCTTTGGTGCGTTCTGGAGTTATTAATGTAATTATTGTTGATTCAGTAGCTGCTTTGACCCCCCAAGCCGAGATAGAGGGAGAGATGGGAGACCAGACGATTGGCCTTCAGGCGCGGCTGATGAGTCGGGCTTTAAGAAAACTTACAGCTATAGCCGCGAAAACAAATACAGCAATCATTTTTACCAATCAAACAAGAATGCAAATAGGAATGATGATGTTTGGCAATCCAACAACAACTCCAGGAGGCAAGGCTTTAAAATTTTATAGTTCAGTCAGGATTGAGTTAAAAAGGCTTGCTCAAATCAAAAAAGGTGATGAAATTATTGGCTCTCGTATTAAGGCAAAGGTCGTTAAAAATAAAGTTGCCCCTCCGTTTCGGGAAGCAGAATTTGATATTCTTTATAAAGAAGGAATATCTTATAGCGGAGATCTCCTAAACCTAGGGTTGAAAAAAAACATTATTAAAAAATCAGGGATAACTTTCAGCTTTGGGGATATAAAATTAGGAGCGGGATTTGAAGCGGCAAGGGACTTTTTAAAAGAAAATCCTAAAATAGCAAAAGATCTTTGGGAGCAAATTATAAAAAATTAACATGATGAATGAAGACACTAATAATTATGAATTATCTTTTTGGTTCTCTTCTGAATTAGACGAGAAAAAAGCCGAAGCAAAATTTACTGATTTATTAAAGCAGTTGGAAGAATTGGGAGGTGTAGTCAGTGTCTCCCAGCTGCCTCAATTGAAACCTTTGGCTTATCCTATCAAAAAAGGGAAGAATTTAAATTTAAATGCCTATTTTGGTTTTATTCAATTTACTTTAGCTAAAGATTCAGCAGCTTCTTTGCAGAAAAAAGTTAAACTTGATGAGGATATTATTCGTTTTTTTATTACGACACGAAAAGAGATTAAACAGAAAGTTAAAATCCCCTCGGCTCTTTTTAAAAAACCTTTGTTAAAAAACAAGGAGGCATCCTTAAAAGATGCCTCAGTAAAGTCGGAGATAGACAAGGAAAAGCAGGCGAAAGAGTTCAGTTTAGAAGAATTGGATAAAAAATTGAATGAAATTTTGGAAAAATAAGCTTTAAAATATAACTGACAATTTGTTTAGAGTGGGGCAAGGTCGAAAGGAAATAGAGCAAGAAAAATAATATGAATTTAAACAAGGTTTTTATAATAGGTAATCTTACCCGAGATGTAGATTTACGCACTACTCCCTCTGGCAAATCAGTGGCTAATTTTGGGGTTGCGACCAATCGGGTTTGGGTTAATGCTAGTGGCCAAAAGCAACAAGAAGTAGAATTCCATAATATTGTTGTTTGGGGCAAAATGGCTGAGCTCTGCAATCAATATCTTGCTAAAGGGCGTTTAGTTTTAGTTGAAGGCAGGATTCGCACAAGAAGTTGGGTTGATACCAATGGGCAAAAAAGAACTAGAACTGAAATTATTGCTGAAAATATAAGTTTTGGTCCAAGAAGAGCGCAAGAAGGAGAAGAAGGAGAAGAGAAATTTAAGATGCCTCCAGAAGCTGTCGCCACAGATGGAGAAGAAGGCGTTGAAAATTTGCCTGTTTTAGAAGAGGATTCAGAGGAAAAGATTAGCGCTGATGATATTCCTTTTTAAAGTCCTCAATGATATTGTTAAGACCGTCGCCTTTTAATATTTCCTCGATATTATGCCAAGATTTTTTTAAGCGATGATCGGTAATACGATCCTGAGGAAAATTATAGGTGCGTATTTTTTCAGATCTTTCGGCGCTGCCTATTTGGCTGCGTCTTTCTTTTTCTGTTTTACCAGTAATTTCTTGGGTTTTTGCGTTGAATAATTTGTTTTTAAGAATTTCTAAAGCCTTTTCCCTGTTTTGCTTTTGGTGTCTTTCACTTTGACAAGCGATAATTAAGCCAGTGGGTTTGTGCAAAAGGCGCACCGCGGTCTCTACTTTATTGACATTTTGACCGCCGGGGCCAGAGGCGCGAAAAAAAGTTTCTTCTATCTCTTCTGGCTTTATTTCTATTTCTATATTTTTTATCTGGGGAAGAATAGCCACAGTGGCAGTGGAAGTATGTACCCGTCCGGATTTTTCAGTCGCTGGAATTCTTTGAACTCTATGAACGCCGGCCTCTTGCTTCAATTTTTCGTAGGATTCTCCACCCTCTATTTCAATAATTCCTTCTCTTAAACCCCCAAGAGCTGTTTGGCTCATATCAATAATTCTTAATGGCCAATTCTGACTATGCGCATAACGGCAATACATTGTAAATAAATCTTGAGCGAATAAAGCGGCTTCTTCCCCGCCAGTACCAGCCCGAATTTCCATCAGGATGCCTTTGATATTATTATCAGCTTCGCCATTTTGATGGTTCTCTTTTTCCTGTTTTTCCAAAAATTTGTCCTTTAATATCTGATTTTTTTCTAATTCTTCTTTGGCTAAAGCCAAAAGTTCGTCATCGGTTGCCTCAGCTAAAATTTCTTGGGCTTCTTTTATTTTTTTTTCTATTTTAATTATTTCTTTCAGGTTATTCATTGCTAATTCAACTTTTTTGAGCTGTCGGGAGGCCTCTTCAAAAGCCTGCTTATCTGAAAGAAACTCAGGGTTGCTGAGTTTCTTGAGAAGTTTCTCTTTTTCCTTTTGTAGTTGGTCTAATTCCTTTTGTAATTGGTTTAACTCCATTAACTTTTACTCTTTAATTTGAAATTTTCTTTTTTGCCTTTTTTGTTTTTTCTATCTTTGAATCAGTATGTTTTTTAGCTTTTAGATCCTGTGTTTTTTGAAGACGATTTTTAAATCTTTGCACTTGGCCGGTGGTGTCAACGAGTTTTTTCTGACCGCTATAAAAAGGATGGCATTGAGAACAAATCTCAACCTCCATTTTTTCAACTGTAGAGCCAATAGTGAATTTAGCTCCGCAAGCGCAAGTAACTGTTGCTTTAGGATAATATTGAGGATGAATATCTTTTTTCATAGCAAGAATATGATAGCAAAAAGGTCAAAAAAAATCAATCAAGTTAACTTTCCTTGATTCTCGGGGTTTTTTATGGTAAATTTTAAAACACAATATGGCAGACGAAAAAAAACAACAAATTAAAAAGCAAGAAGAAAATAGCAAGGATCAAGGAGAGGGTTTATTAGGAGAGGGTTTATTAGAGATGGAAAAAGCTGGTTTACAGTACGGCCACAAAAGAACTTTTAACCATCCTCAGGCCGGCTATTTTACTCTTAAATCATCAGGTGAAATTGCCCTGATTGATTTGAATAAAACTAATAAAGGATTATTAGCAGCTTTAGATTTTATGAAAGAGGTGGTAAAAAATAAAGGAAGTATTGTTTTCGTCGGTACCAGAGCCGGCGCCAAAGAAGCAATAGAAAAAGTAAGCAAAAAATACAATTTACCGTATGTGACCAATCGTTGGTTAGGCGGAACTTTGACTAATTTCCAGACCTTAAGCGACAGGATTCAATACCTTAAAGATCTTGAAAATAAAAAAGAGAAAGGTGATTGGGACAAATATACAAAACAGGAGCAAAGAAAATTAGAAGAAGAAATGTTGAAATTGGAACAGAAATTTATCGGCTTGAAAAATATGGTTCGTTTGCCAGATGCTTTATTTGTTGTAGATCCCAAGGTTCATCAGACAGCGGTGCGTGAAGCTCGAAAAATGGGAATTCCGATAATAGCAATTTTGGATACAGATGATGACCCAACAGAAATAAGTTATCCAATCCCGGCAAATGATAGCGCTAAATCTGCAATTGAATATATTTTGAATAGGGTTGATCAGTGTTTGGAGCAAATAAACAGTAAAGAGCAAGAAATAAAGAAATAAAATATACAATATAAAAATATAAAAAATAATGGTTAATATTGAAGATATACAAAAATTAAGGGAGCAAACCCAGGCGCCGGTAATGGAATGCAAAAAGGCCTTAGAAGAAGCTAATGGTAATTTTGCAAAAGCTAACGAGATTTTAAAAAAGAAAGGGGAGCTAAGGGCAGAAGAAAAAAAGAGTAATGATATAAAAAGCGGAGTTGTTGAGGCCTATATTCATTCCAATCATCGCCTCGGAGCTTTGGTAGAATTGCGATGCGAAACTGATTTTGTGGCTAATAATGCTGAATTTAGAAAATTAGCCTATGATCTAGCGATGCATATTGCCGCTTTAGACCCAAAATACGTATCTTATGAGAAAGTGCCAAAAGAAATAATTGAGGCAAAAGAAAAAGAATATAAAGAGGAATTTAAAGATACGGATAAATCCCCTGAAATCATTAAGAAAATAGTTCAAGGAAAATTGGAAAAAGAGTTTCAGGAAATTTGTTTGGATAAACAGATTTTTATCAAAGATGAGACCAAAAATATTGGCCAGTTAATTAAAGAAGCCATTGCTAAATTTGGCGAAAATATAGAAATCACCCGGTTTATTCGTTTTCAAATCTAATATGTTTAATATTATTCCTCCTCTTTTAATCATTCTGGGAATTAGCGGATTAATTTATATATTTCAATATCAGCAAAAGAAGGAAGAAGTAAAATTAGAAGTAAGGCCAGAACAAGCAGAAACTGAAAAAAAAGATGGAATTCAAAAAAAGAATTCTTGGGAGGAAAAGTTTTATAGAATTTTTAGCAAGCAAAACTACCAAAAACTTAATGAGGAGATGTTTTCTTTCGCGGAGAAAGCTTTGGTCCGTTCCCGAATAATTGTTTTAAGAATTGACAGGACAATTTTTAAAAATTTAACAAGAATTAGAATCAAGAAAAGCATTTCTGAACTTGAGGGGGGAGAACAAAATGGCATTATTAGCGCTTTTTCTGAAGAAAAATTATTGCAAAATGCCGCAGAAACAGATCATGTTTTCAATACCATTCAGGAAGAAAAGGCTCTTTTAAAAAGAATTAAAGCGAACCCCGAAGATTTGATAGCTTTTAAAAATTTAGCTCGCATCTATCTCTGGCGAAAAGATTTTTCTTCTGCCCGTTGGGCTTTGCTTCAGGCATTTCGATTAGATAAGGAAGATAATGTTGTTCAAGATTTATTGTTAGAGCTATATGAGAAAAAAGGTAGCATAAGATAATTTGAATATTTAAAGACCGAGGTAGCTCAATGGTAGAGCAAATCCCTTACACCAATCTGTGCCACCTTAGCTCAATGGCAGAGCAACTGTTTTGTAAACAGTAGGTTCTCGGTTCAAGTCCGAGAGGTGGCTCATTATTTTGGGCAGGTGGCAGAGTGGACAATTGCACGAGACTGTAAATCTCGCGGCCTTAG
>CAZJVL010000012.1:0-9955 GCA_964549875.1 uncultured Candidatus Saccharibacteria bacterium | reverse complement strand
TTTCAATCAATTTACACGGTAACAAGAAACAAATTACAAGATACAAGATACAAACAAATTACAAGACACAAGAAACAAAATACAAACTGTTTGAAATTTGTGATTTGTAATTTGTTTGGAATTTGTAATTTGTAATTTGGAATTTGTTTAGGATTTCGGATTTAGTATTTAGTATTTAGAATTTATAGTTAGTTATGGTTTTTATTTTTGATCCTTCGACTTTGCTCAGGACAAGCTTTTGATTTTTGAATTTTTATTGTAACTTATTCTCTACTTAATTCTATAACATTTTCTTTTGAATCTCAAACAAAATTGATGTATAATAAAATATATAAATCGGTAAGATATGAAAAAAATCTTAATTATTCTAATAATAATTATTATTGTCGGACTGGGGACATTTTTTGCGCTACCCTATTTTCAGAAAACTGGCGAACTCCAAGGAACAGTAAAAATTCAGACCTCTCCTATTGAAACTGTTGTTAAAATTAACAATAAGACTTACCAAAACGAGCAAGGCTTTTTTAACATCAACCTCCCTCCGGGAACGTATAAATTACTCTTATCCTGCCCAGAACATTCTTTTCTTGAAGAAGAAATCACTATTGAGGCCGGCGAGATACTTGATTTAGGAACCTATTTTCTCTTTCCGAGTAATTGGGACAAAGAAAAAATCGTCGCCTCAAAAACTATTAATTATTTCTATTTGACTCCGGATTCTAATCGTATTATCTATCTAGACAAAGGGTCTGACTTTAATTGGTACCTTTTCAATAGAAACACGGGGGAAAAAGAACTTTTTTGGAAAACTTCTTCTCTGCCTCAAAAAGTTATTGTATCTTCAAAGAAAGTTATTGTTAATTTAGGAAAAAACAATTGGCAAATTGCTTTCTTGCCTAAAAGTTTGATTCAAAACAGCATCTCGTTAACTAATGCTTTTAAAGACGCCCTTGCCAGTGGAGGCCTTAAACAGGGCGCCACATCTCTTGAAATTCTCCAAGCTAACTTTTATTCAACAAATGGCGGCTCTTTGGATAACGATTTGACTATTAGAACAAATGACGCTATTTATCTTTTTAATTTTTTAACCGGAGCCATAGAAAAAATATACGAAGACGCTACTTCACCTTTTATCTTGGATGAAAATTATATTTATTTCTTAAAGGATAACGGCGTCCTTAATAAAATTTCTCTCCAAACAAAAGAGGAACAACAAGTTTCCTTATATAGCTTTGGAACCAATGGATTGGAGCAAGCTAAAATTAAAAAAAAGAAAAATAGCGATGAATTTTTGATTATTGAAGGCTCTCAAAAAGCTTTCTATCTTCAATCGCCAGAAAGCATACCTCTCCTCATTGGTGAAAATGTTTTGGATGGTATGTTTTCTTTGGATGAAAAAGAAATTTTACTCAACTTGAAAGATAAAATTGAAATTTATGATACGGAAAAAGATGTTAAATTCAGTCAAAAGCTTTTTACTGATGTCCCTGCTATTTGGTTTCTTGATGATAATCATCTTTTATTCTTAAAAGATAACGCCTTAAATATTTTTTTTGTAAAAAAAAATAAAATCTGGCCAATGGCAAATCAGGTAAAAAATAATAATTTTTTCTATGACCCAACAATAAATTATGTTTTTTATCTTTCAGATGACGGGATAATGAGAATCAGTATTTAAACTTATTCATATCTTAACGCTTCTATCGGGCTTAATTCTGCTGCTTTCCGCGACGGATAAATGCCAAAAATAATACCAATACCCGCGGCAACACTTAGAGCCAAAATAATAGAACTAGGAGAAATAACATAATACCATTGGATTTCCAAACTCATGGTCATAACAATACCAAGCAAATAAGAAAAGAGTATGCCCATTAAAATTCCTATGACACCGCCGATAGCCGTTAAAACAACAGATTCCATCAAAAATTGATAAAGAATGTCTTTTTTACGAGCGCCAACTGCTTTACGTAAACCGATCTCCTTTGTCCTCTCAGCAACAGAAACCAACATAATATTCATAATCCCAATGCCGCCAACAACCAAGGCAATAGCGGCGATAGAAGATAAAAGAAGCGTTAAAATATCAGTAATCGTACTCATCATTTCTGCTGTCTCTTTGCCGCTAATTACTTTAAAATCGTCTTTGGATAAATCCCCTTCTGGATTATAAATATTATGTCGTTCCCGAAGTATTAAACGAATAGTTTCCATTGCTTCCTCAATTTTATCCTGACTAATTATTTTAGCAATAGAGGATTGCACATAATTGATACCTAATAAAAATTCCTGGGCAGTAGTAATCGGCACATAAATCTGTTCGTCAAAGCTTAAAAAACTTTGACCCCCTTGTTCCTCCATAACGCCAATAACTTTAAAATTTGTTTCCTTTATCCTTATTGTCTTGCCAATTGGATTTTCTTCTTTAAATAGATCTTCGCTTATTTTATAACCCAAAACAGCTACCTTGGCTCTGCTTTGAACATCAAAATCAGTAAAATCAGACCCTAGTATGGTTTGGACATTAAATATTTGGTTATATGCTGGAGTGGTGCCAAAAATAGTTGCTCTCTTGTCGTTATTTTGATAAATTACCCTGCTTACCATTGTTACTATTGGCGCTACCCTTTCAACTAAAGGATCTTTCTCTATCGCTTCCAAATCTTTTAAGGTTAAAGTTTTGACCCCCATCCCTTCCATTAACTGTTGCGCCATTTCTCCTCCCCTCATATTTGTTCTTTGAATATCTAAAGGGCCGGGTTCAATATAAACATTATTCGGGCCCAACGCCATAATTTGTTTTAAAATTAAAGTTTGCGCTCCTTCGCCCACAGATATTACAGCGATAACCGAAGCAATTCCAATAACAATACCTAAAATTGTTAAAAAGGAACGCGTCTTATTTATTTTAAGACTGGTAATCGCTATATTGAGAGAATCATTCCATTTCATAAATAAATATATTTTTAGAAGTTATTTGTTTGCTGCCATTACGAGCGAAACAAAGAATAAAAAAACAATCCCGGTTATTTAATTAAACCGTCTTGAGCATAACGTCTTGATTTTACTAACTCATCACTGACTATTTTACCATCTTTTAACAAAATCATTCTTTTTGCCATTAAAGCAGTATATCTTTCATGAGTGACTAAAATGACTGTATGCCCCTCGTCATTGAGTCTTTGAAAGATGCCCATTATTTGCTCCCCGGCTTTGCTGTCTAAATTGCCGGTCGGCTCATCAGCAAAAATCACTGAAGGATGATTAACAATTGCCCGGGCAATTGCTGTTTTCTGTTGTTCTCCGCCAGAGAGTTGATTAGGAAAATGAGAAGCTCGATGGAAAATTCCAACTGATTTTAAGGATTGCCTCACCATTTCTTTTTGCGTCTCTTTGGGAAAATCAGTATAAACTAAAGGCAATCTTACATTATCAAAAACACTGGTTTTTGGCAAAAGATTAAATGACTGAAACACAAAACCCATTTTTTTATTTCTAATTCTAGCCAATTCATCATCATCAAAATCATCTATGCTTTTACCTTCAAATTTACATTTGCCCTGAGTTGGTCTATCCAACAAAGACATTATATGCATCAAAGTTGATTTTCCAGAACCCGAAGGTCCCATAATAGAAAGAAATTCTCCCTCAGCAACTTTAAAAGAGACCCCTTGCAAAGCCGGGGTCTTTACACTATGATTCCCATAAATTTTATAGAGATTTTCTATTTCAAATAGCATTATTTACTTTTCTCAGATAATATTACTTTTTGGTGTTGATATAAGTAATTATTTCTTCCCCTTCTTCTAATCCTCTTAAAATTTCAATATTTCCTTCAGGGCTTCTGATTCCGGTCTGCACTTCCCTTTCTTCAAACCCTTCTTCGTTTTCCGCCGGCACTCTTACTAATGTCTTACCCTCTCTTTCAATCACCGCCCTTCGGGGAATAAACAGAGCATCCTCTTTAAAATCAACAATAATAGTCAATTCAGCTGTCATTCCTACTTTAACCGCCAGATTCTCTGGCTCTAAAGAACTCTTCACTTGATAATAGACAACACCGTCTATTACAGTCTCTGCTAAATCAACTTCCGTTATTTTACCTTTAAGCGCTTGCCTCGGAAAGGCATCTAAGGTTATAAGTGTATCGCTATTAATCTCAATTTTAGAAACATCAACTTCAGGAATATAAGCCCTCACTTCTAACGCCTCTTCTCTATCCATAATACTGATTACCGGCGTATTAGCTGTTACTGTCTCGCCCTCTTGAAGATTCTTTTTGGCAATAACTCCATCTTTGGGAGCGCGGATAATAGTCTTTTCTATCAAAGCATAGATATTTGATATATTCGCTTGAGCAGACTTAACTTTTGCTTCTTGAATGGCTATTTGCTCCGTGGTAGAACCAGCTAATAATAAATCTAATTCATTTTTGATCTTTTCAACCAAAAAATTCTGAGAGAGCATGCTGCTTTCAACTGCGTCAACACTAGTTACAGCGGCAATAATAAGATTCCTGCCATGATTAGCATTAACCCTATGAACATCCAAATAAGGATTACTATAAGAGCAATCAGCCATTAAAACATTGTTTAATTTATTGAAATAATCGTTAAAAACCGATAAATGATTTTTTGCTTTTTGAATGGCTAAAAGCAATTCTTCAAAAGAAATATTATAATCCACTAACATCAATTCATCTTTCCATTGCTTAAGTTCTCTTTCAGACATCAATCTGGCATATCCTGCTAGTGAAGCTATTTCATTGGTAACGCAAGGGTCAAAAGTCAATACATAACTATTTGCCGCTTCAGCTCCATAAAAAATATCTTTCGTATTTATTTTTATCGCTTCTTCGGATTTAGCATAAACATCATTTAAAGTATTAATAACTGTCTCGTAATAATTGTTTAGATCTTGTCTTGCTTTTGATAATTCTATTTGCTTCACATTTATAGTTTCCTCCCTCGTTCCCTTTTTGAGCTCGTTTAAGTGGGCAACTTCTGCCTCAAGATTGGCTTGAGCTTGCTCTAACTGGGCCCAAAGATCATTATTTTCTAAAGAAGCTAAAACTTGGCCTTTTTTAACTTCGTCCCCGTTTTCAACTAGAATTTTTGAGACATTTCCTGTTGTTCTAAATGACAAATCTATACGGCCAGCAGATTCAACTTTACCTGTGGCTGAAACTTCTTCTCTGAGAGGCCCTCTCTGGACAAAATCTGAACTATACCCCAATTCATTATCATTTTTCGAAAAGACAAATATAAAAACAACTAAAAGGGCAATGCCTCCAGCTAAAAAAAATATTTTTTGGGAATTTTTTAAATTTTTAAAATTAATCATATTTTTGCCTGTTTTTGCCTGTTCAATATAACATAAAAAAACAAAAGATGCAATTAAAAAGCCGCTGTTTAATCGCGTCGAGGCAACCTCTACAGCGGCTATAACTTTACCCCATCTTTATCTATTGGGACGTCCGACATCCCAACTTTATCAATGTTTAGAGGTTGAACCTCTAAACATAATTTTACCCCATCCTTTCAACAATGTAGCTAATCTCATCTACGTCGTACAAGAGGCCATTTTGATCTATTACCCCTTCAACGCCCTCAGGTAATCTGAAAATGAAAAAAAATTTCCCACTCTTTTTAATATACCCTTTGTAACCAACCATTATTTCCAGTGCCTTTTCTTCTTTCTCTCTGGGCGTTAATGGTTGGTATTCTCTCTCAACGAATCTTTCAATTGCTTCAATCATTCTTTACACCCCCTTTTTATTTAAAAAATTTTCAAGATACTAAATATTAAAAACGCTCTATATCACGAGTATTTTTAGTATAGCATATTTTATTATAATCGTCAATATGGGGTATGCAAAATAATTTATCTTTTGCTCCATTGCGGGGCTTTTCTGGCTTTTTTAAAACCATATTTTTTCCTTTCAACAACCCGAGAATCTCTTGTAAGAAAACCTTTTTTCCTCAGCATTGACTTAAATTTGTCTTCATCAATTTTAACGAGACAGCGGCTAATGCCTAATCTGATAGCTTCTGCCTGCCCGAGAATACCGCCGCCTTTTACTTTAACTGAAATTAAAAAATTATTTTCTAAATTAGTTAATTGTAAAGGACTTAATATTTTTTGACGCTGCCTTTCTAAGGAAAAATATTCTTCTAAAGTTTTTCCATTAATAATAAAACCCGGCTTATCTTTAATAAGCCTTACCCGGGCTACTGCTTCCTTCCTTCTTCCGACAGCTTCAATATGCTTCTTTCTCGCTTCTTTCTTTTCCTTTGTTGTTTTTTTCTCTTTTTTAACAACCATACTTTACAAATTTTAAATTTTAAATTTTAAATTTTTAATTGTAGTTAGAGATCCTTCGCCCTTACGGGCTCAGGATGACACAATATAACAATTTAACAATTCAACACTTTAACAATGTATTTCCAGCCTTTTCATTCTTTTATCTCTAAGTTTATTTTTTGGCAGCATTCCGCGAATAGCCATCCGGAGAACCTTCTCCGGATTTTGTTGCCATATTTTTTCCAAACTTGTCTCTTTTAAATGGCCAATATATCCGGTATGTTTATAATAAATTTTAGTTTTTAATTTAGCTTTGGGAAAAGGTTTTACCTTACCAAGATTTTGAACAATAACAATTGTCTCCCCTGCTTTATTGGGAGCATATTCCGGCCTCTGTTTATCTTGAAGCAAAACAGCGATTTTTGAAGCTAATCTTCCTAAAGCTTGTCCCTCTGCATCTAAGATAACAGTATTTTTCTGATTTTTCTTTTGTTTTCCCATTCTTTTGTTTTCCCATTATTATTTATTTAATTTGCCTTCTTTCTGCTTTTTCTCTGAATTTTCTACCTCTCCCTCTTCTTTTTTTTCTGTCATTAAAGGCCTATCAACTAATTCTAAAATCGCTAAAGGGGAGCTGTCTCTGATTCTCTTCTCGCTTGTTTTAATAATTCTTGTATAACCACCTTTTCTCTCATTAAAAACAGGGGCAATCTCATAGTATAACTTATTCGCCGCTTTTTCTGGCAGTTTCTTTTTCAGATTTCTCAAAGAAACTATATCCTGCTTTTTAGCAATAGTTATTAATTTTTCAACAGTAATCTTTGTCTCTTTGGCTTTTTCTAAAGTGGTTTTAATTCTCTCTCTTAATATCAAATTAGCCGCTAAACTTTTATGAAGCGCCTTTCTTTGGTCTTTCGTTCGATGAAATTTTCTTCCTTTATCCAAATGTTTCATGCCAATGTAAATTTTAAATTCTAAATTTGTAGGAAGCCCTTTATTAAAAAGCTTTTTTACTTTAAAGTATATTCCAAATCTTTAATAACTTTCTTCACTTCCTCCAAGGATTTTTCTCCCAAACCTTCAAGCTCTGACAATGTTTCCTCTCGATACCTCAAAAGACCAGCCAAGGTTTTAATTCCATTGTTAAGCAATGCCTTTTTTGTTCGCGCGCTTAAATCTAAGCCCTCAATCAAAATATCTTTTGGCTTTTTACCTCCCTCTAAAACATTCTTTTCTGTTTTTGATATCTTTTTATCTTCACTAAAGATAAATTTTTCCTCTATTAGCTTGAAGTGGTCTTTTAAAATGGCAGCTGCTTGACCGAGAGCTTGTTCTGCTGAGATTGAACCGTCTGTTTCGATAGTAATAATTAAACGGTTATAATTTGTTTTTTCTCCCACCCTCATATCTTCAACTTGGAAATTTACTTTTTGAATAGGTGAAAAAATAGCGTCTATCGCAATTGTTCCGATAGAGATTTTACTTTCCTCCCGCTCTTCAACCTGAGAATATCCCAATCCTCTTTCCACGGTTATTTCTAAATCCAGCTTCCCTTTTTTGTCAGTAATATTTGCTATCACCAATTCAGAATTCATAATCTCTGTCATAGGATTGGCTTCAAAATCTTTTGCGGTTACTGTTTTTTCTCCTTGAACTTTTAAGTTTAATCTTTGCGGCTCATCTCCATAAAGCTTGACTCGTAGTTGTTTCAGGTTAAGCGTAATATCTAAAACATTTTCCTGAATGTATGGGATCGTCGAAAATTCATGATGAACATCTTTGATTTTAAATGAAGTCACTGCGGCACCTTCAATTGAAGATAGAAGAACGCGCCTTAAAGCATTGCCAATAGTTGTTCCATATCCAGGATAAAGTCCTTCAATCTCGAATTTTCCATAATTTTTTTGTTGCTCAATAATTTTTATAGAAGATGGTAGATGAAACATGTTGTTAATATATAATTTTTAATTTCTAATTTACAATTTTCATTGAATTTACAATTTATTAATTTTCAAACTAACAGCACAAATGTCATCTTGAGGACTCCCGTGAAAGCGGGAGGACGAAGGATCTCTTGCGAATGCAAGATTCGCCAATAGGTGGCGAGATTCTTCGCTTCGCTCAGAATGTCATTGAATCATTGAAAATTTATTGTAAATTGAGAATTGTAAATTGTAAATTGAGAATTGGTTATTATCTGTTGTAAAATTCTATAATTGAACTAAAATCAAAAGGTAGCTTTAATTCTTCTAAATCTGGATCGGCAATAATTTTACCTTCCATTTTCTTTGCATCTATTTGAAGATGTTTTGGCGGAGTATATTTTTTTATTGCTTCTCCAATCTCTTTAAAAACCTGATTATTTATGCTTTGAGGCCTAACTGAAATAACATCTCCTTTTTTAAGAATAGTAGAAGCAATGTTATGTTTTCTTCCATTGAGAAGAAAATGGCCGTGGCTCACTAGTTGACGGGCAATTGTTCTTGAAGGAGCAAACCCTAAACGAAAGACGACATTATCAAATCGACTTTCAATTAACTGCGCCAAAGCTTCGGGAGTGGATGCTGTTTTTTTAAAAGCTAATCCTACATATCGCCTGAATTGTTGTTCTCTAATTCCGTAGGTCAATTTTACCTTCTGTTTTTCAGCTAATTGTTCGCCATAAGCGGTTAATGCTTTGCTTCTTTTTTGCTGGCCAGAACTAGAAAAACCCCTTCTTATCAAAGCACACTTTGGAGTAAAACATCTTTCTCCTTTTAAAAATAATTTTTCTCCAACAGCTCTACATTGTTTACATTTATTATCTAACATACCAATAAATCAATTTTTAATTTTAAATTTTAAATTTTAAATCAATTTTCAATTTTTAATTTTGTAATTTTTAATCAATTTTAAATGAATTAATTTCTAAACTGTCTGTAATTTGTAATTTGGAATTTGGAATTCATGGTTTTGAGTTTTAAGTTATGGTTTTAAGTTTTAAGTTTTAAGTTTTAAGTTTTAAGTTTTAAGTTTTAAGTTTGATTTTTTATTATACTCTCCTCACTTTTGGAGGGCGCGGACCATTATGAGGAACTGGCGTCATATCTTTAATCATGGTTATATCTAATCCTTGGTTAGCAAAAGAACGAATTGCCATATCTCTGCCGCCGCCAATTCCTTTTAAATAAATTTCTACTGTTTTTAGCCCCATCTTTCTGGCTTTTTCCATTAAAACACCCACTACTTTTGACGCGGCAAAAGGAGTTGCTTTTTTCGGTCCCTTAAACCCCAAAGAGCCGGCTGAAGACCAAGCAAGAACATTTCCTTTTAAATCAGTTATTAAAATTGAAGTATTGTTATAAGAAGCATTAATATAAACCCTGCCCTTTTCTATTGTCTTCTTGATTTGGGCTTTTGATTTTACCGAGGCAAGACTTTCTTCTGTCTTGCTAGTATCTTCACCTGCTTTAGTAATAACTCTTTTCTTTCCCATAATATAATAATATAAAATTCTAAATTGTTTAAATTGTTAAATTGTTTTACTTTTTAACCCTTCAACTACGCATAAGCCGTTATTCTGTATTCTGTATAGATTAATTTTTAATTTACAATTTACAATTTTCAATCAATTTTCAATTTACAATTTTCAATTTTTAAACAGTTTGGAATT
>CAZJVL010000011.1:0-10214 GCA_964549875.1 uncultured Candidatus Saccharibacteria bacterium | reverse complement strand
GTTTTAGCAAAACATGCTTCGCAGGAATCAGAATTATACACAATAATAGAATAAGATAATAGAATAAATATGTTTTTATCAGTGCCTTTTGTTTTTCAAATCATTATTTTGTTGTTTTCAGTAATTATCCATGAAGTTTCTCATGGTTTGGCTGCTTTGCGGTTTGGAGATGATACAGCAGAGAAAATGGGGCGTTTAACTTTAAATCCATTGAAACATTTAGATCCTATTGGTTCAGTTTTTCTGCCGTTAATGTTGATGATTATGAATTCAGGATTTATTTTTGGCTGGGCAAAGCCAGTGCCTTATAACCCCTTAAAACTCAAAGACCCTCGTCGGGATACCGCTTTATTGGCTTTTGCCGGGCCTTTGGCTAACCTTTCTTTAGCTTTAATTTTTGGTTTGTTGATTAGAATTATAGGCGTTATCCCATTATTTGCCTCTCTGACGCCTTTCTTGATGTTTATAGTTTGGATTAATTTAATTTTAGCAGTTTTTAATTTGGTGCCGATTCCTCCGCTTGATGGTTCAAAGATATTATTTTATTTATTTCCTTCTCCTGAGCTTGAGATGACTCTTTCTCGCTATGGCATTATTCTTTTGCTCTTTTTTATTATGTTCGCCGGTAATATTATCTTGCCGTTAGTGATGATGTTGTTTTCTTTATTCACCGGTATCCCCCTGGGTTGATTGACACAAAATGCCTTATTTGTTAAACTGACAGCGTAGCTGTCATCCTGAGGCCGTTAGGCCGAAGGATCTCTGGACTTGTTCCAGGTACATTAATCTTTCATTTATTATGCCTACTCTCCATCAGTTGATTAAAAAAAAGAGAAAGCCTGTTGAAAAGAAGAGCAAATCAGTTGCTCTGTCTTTTTCTTTTAATGTGATTAAGAATAGACCGACTTACCATAATTCACCTTTTAAAAAAGGGGTCTGTTTAAAAGTTTTTACGACAACACCCAAAAAGCCGAATTCAGCTTTAAGAAAAGTTGCTCGAGTTAAATTGAGTAATGGAATGGAAGTTACCGCTTATATTCCCGGCGAGGGCCACAATCTTCAAGAACACTCAATTGTCTTGGTTAGAGGAGGAAGGGTTAAAGATTTACCCGGTGTTCGTTATCACATAGTCCGCGGCAAATATGACGCTGCTGGCGTTGAAGGAAGAAAACAACAACGAAGTAAATATGGAGCAAAGAAAGGAAAAGCTGAAAATTAAAAATTAATTAGAATTATGAGAAGAAAACATCGGAAAGAAAAACAATATGAAGAAGATTTAGTATATAAAAACGCTTTAGCAACGCGCTTTATTAACTATTTAATGAAAGATGGCAAAAAGTCCACCGCTCAGAGAACTTTTTATAAAACAATGGAGATTATAAAAGAGCAGACAAAACAAAATCCAATAGAGGTATTTAATTCAGCGGTTAAAAATGTATCCCCAGAATTAGAGGTTAAGACCCGTAGGATCGGCGGCGCTAATTATCAGGTGCCTCAAGTAGTGGCTGAACATCGAAAAATTACTTTAGCTTGCCGCTGGTTAATTAACGCTTCTCGGGAGAAAAAAGGAAAACCAATGGCTGAAAAGCTGGCAGAAGAATTAATTTTGGCTTCCAAAAATGAAGGCGCGGCAATCAAAAAGAAATTAGATATTCATCGAATAGCTGAATCTAATCGGGCCTTTGCTCGCTTTAGCTTTTAAAGGGTTTTATTTATAAAGGCGGGCTGAAAGCGAAGCCTAAGTTTGTGTTTTTAATTTCAATTGGCATGGACAAAATATATCCTAAAGAAAAAATAAGAGATATTGGTTTTATTGCTCACATTGATGCCGGAAAAACAACGACAACTGAGCGGGTTTTATTTTATACCGGGATAACTCATAAAATTGGAATCATTGATGAAGGAACAACTGTTATGGATTGGATGGAGCAGGAAAGAGAAAGGGGGGTAACTATTACTTCAGCGGCAACCACTTGTTTTTGGACTCCAACATATAGAGAAAAAGACCCTCGTTATGAACACCGTATCAATATTATTGATACCCCCGGGCATATTGATTTTACGGCAGAAGTTCAGAGATCTTTAAGGGTCCTTGACGGAGCAGTAGTGATTTTTGACGGAGTTGCCGGGGTAGAATCACAATCAGAAACAGTTTGGCGTCAGGCAGATAAATATAATGTACCGCGAATATGTTTTATCAATAAGATGGATCGGATGGGAGTTGACTTTGAAAAAGCGTTTAGATCTATTAAGGAGAGATTGACTCCCAATGCCTTGGCTATTAATATTCCTCTTGGCGCCGAAAGCAATTTTGAGGGAGTAATTGATTTAATTTTAATGAAAGCAGTTTATTTTGAGGGGGCCCAAGGCGAAATAGTGGTTGTAAAAGAGATTCCTTCTGAAATGAAAAACAAAACAGAAGAATACAGAAAAATTTTTATTGAGAAAATAATAGAACAAGACGAGGAAGTTTTAACAGAATATTTGGAAAAAGGCAAAGAACCAACAATTGATAAAATTCGGGAGATATTAAGAAAAGCAACAATAGCAGGAGAAATAATACCAGTTTTATGCGGCAGCTCTTTTAGAAATAAAGGGGTTCAATTGTTGCTTGATGCGATTGTTGAATATTTGCCTTCACCTTTGGACTTGCCTCCTGTTCAAGGTATTCATCCTAAAACCGGAGAAACTATTATTCGCTCGCCCAATGACGATGATCCTTTTGCGGCTTTGGTATTTAAAGTGGCTAGTGATCCTTATGTTGGAACTTTAACTTTCTTTCGTGTTTATTCAGGGATTTTTAAGAAAGGCAATTATCTTTTAAATGCGAGTAAGTCAAGCCAAGAGAGAATTGGCAGGCTTTTACAGATGCATGCTAACCGGCGCGAGGAGTTAGACGAGGTTAGGGCCGGCGATATCGCCGCAACTGTTGGTTTAAAAAATACCGGTACCGGGGATACTTTATGTGACCCCGCTAACCCCATAATTTTAGAACAAATTGAATTTCCAGAACCAGTTATTTCAATTAAGGTAGAGCCGCAAACAAAAGTTGACCAAGAAAAAATGTCATTGGTTTTAAAGAAACTGTCAGAGGAAGATCCTACGTTTAAGGCAAAAACTGATCAGGAAACATCAGAAACTATTATTTCAGGCATGGGTGAGTTTCATTTGGAAATTTTGGTGGACAGAATGAAAAGAGAATTTAATTTAAATGTTAAAACAGGCAAACCTCAGGTAGCTTATAAGGAGACAATAAGAAAAATAGTTGAAAGCGAAGGAAAATATATTAGGCAATCAGGGGGCAGGGGGCAATACGGGCATGTTTTATTGAGATTAGAGCCATTAGAGAGAGGTAGTGGGTTTGAATTTGTAGATGCCATTAAAGGAGGAACGATTCCCAAAGAATATATTCCGGCGGTAGAAAAGGGGGTAAAAGAAGCTTTAGAAAAAGGAATTTTAGCTGGTTATCCAGTCGCAGATGTAAAGGTGACTCTTTTTGACGGCTCTTTTCATGAAGTAGACTCTTCAGATTTCGCTTTTAAAATTGCTGGTTCAATGGCGTTTCAAAGCGGAGCTAAAAGAGCCGACCCAGTGCTTTTAGAGCCGATAATGAAATTAGAAGTTGTTATTCCGGAAAAATATTTAGGTGATATTACCGGAGATATAAGTTCTAAGAGAGGAAGTATTGAGAGCATAGAAGATCGGGGAATGATGAAAGTTATTACTGCCAAAGTGCCTTTGGCAGAAATGTTCGGCTTTGCTACTAAACTGCGTTCTTTAACTGAAGGCCGAGGGGTTTTTACGATGGAATTTGACCATTATAAAGAAGTGCCTTACAATATTGCTCAAGAAATTATCGGCAAAGTTGAGGTAAAATCAGAGGAAGAATAGTAAATGTGGTGTGGGGGTTGACATTAAATGAGTTATGCCTTAATATGGTAGATACAATATCAATAGCTCATAGCTCAAAACTCAGAGCTTAAAACTCAAAGGTCAAAGCTCAAAAATCAAAATTAAATTAAAATAATAAAATATAAAAATAATAAAATAAAAAAACATGGCAGAAAAAGAAAAGTTTGTTCGCAGCAAAATTCATATGAACGTGGGGACAATTGGTCATATTGATCATGGGAAAACCACTTTAACTGCTGCAATTTTGCACGCCCTTCATTTGAAAGGAATGGCAAAAAAAGACGGAAATGTAAATGAAATTGATAATGCTCCAGAAGAAAAAGCGCGGGGTATTACTATTAATGTTCATCATTCTGAGTACGAAACTGAAAAAAGGCATTATGCTCATATTGATTGCCCAGGGCATATTGATTACATCAAAAATATGATTACTGGCTCTGCTCAGATGGATGGCGCTATTTTAGTCGTCTCTGCTCCTGATGGGCCAATGCCTCAAACATTTGAACATATTCTTTTAGCGCGGCAAGTCGGAGTTCCAGCAATGGTGGTTTTCTTAAATAAAGTTGATATGGTTCAGGATAAAGAACTATTGGATTTAGTTGAAACAGAAGTCAGGGAATTATTAACAAAGCATGAATACGATGGAAAAAATGTGCCAATAATAAAAGGATCTGCCTTAAAAGCCCTTGAAGCTAAATCAGTTGATGACCCAAATATCAAGCCCATTTTTGACTTAATAGAAGCCATAGACACTTACTTTCCTGATCCTAAAAGAGACATTGACAAACCATTCTTAATGCCAATAGAAGATATTTTTTCTATTGAAGGGAGAGGCACTGTGGCTACTGGCAGAGTGGAAAGAGGAAAAATTAAATTAAATGATGAAGTAGAAATTGTTGGTTATCATCCAACAGTGAAGACTGTTGTTACTGGATTGGAAATGTTTAATAAATCTCTGGAAGAAACTCAGGCCGGAGACAATGTTGGTGTTTTACTAAGAGGCCTGAAAAAGGAAGAAATTAAAAGAGGACAGGTATTAGCTAAGCCGGGATCAATCACTCCGCAAACTGAATTTGAAGCAGAGGTCTATATTTTAGCCAAAGAAGAGGGGGGAAGGCATACTCCATTCTTCACCGGTTATAAGCCTCAATTCTATATTCGAACAGCTGATGTTACTGGTGAAGTAACTTTGCCCGAAGGAGTAGAAATGGTGATGCCGGGAGATAATGTTAAGTTTAAAGTGAAATTGATTGTTCCGGTGGCTTTAGATGAGGGCTCGCGATTTGCCATTCGAGAAGGAGGAAAAACTGTAGGCGCTGGAGTCGTAACAAAGATTATTAAGTAATTATTATTTATTATTGTGCCAACTTCTAAAGCTGAAACCCAACAGAAGATTAGGATAAAAATAAAAGGGTATGATTATCGGATTCTTGATAATTCCTGTAAGCAAATAATTGAAACAGTGATGAGGTATGGAAGCGAGGTTAGAGGGCCGATACCTTTACCGACAGAAATTCACCGTTATACGGTGAATAAGGCGACTTTTGTTAAAAAAGACGCCCGAGAACAATTTGAAATTAGAATCCACAAAAGATTAATTGAGATCCCTGATCCAAATCAGAAGACAATAGAAGCTCTTACTAATTTAGATTTACCAGCAGGAGTAGATATAGAAATAAAGATGTAAGCCCGGAATGTTTAGTCATTGATTGAGATTTCATTAGAAAAACTGGGCTAATGCCCAGTTTTTCTATGAAGAGTTCATCTTGTTCATAAATTTTAATAATTTTAATTTTAGCATGAAATTTATTTTAGCTAAAAAATTAGAAATGTCTCAGGTTTTTGACGAGGAAGGAAAAGTTATCCCGGTAACAATTTTAGAAGCGGGTCCGGTTAAAGTTACCCAATTAAAAACAAAAGACAAAGATGGCTATCAAGCAATTCAGGTAGGTTTTGGACAAAAGAAGGGAAATAAATTTCATTGGTTCAAAGAACTCAATCTAGACAGAAATTTAAGCAAGGGCAAGAACGAAAAAGATGAAAAAGATAAGATTGCTCTGAAAGTAGGAGACGAGATTAAAGTTGATGTTTTTCAAGAAGGCGATGAAGTGTGGGTTATTGGCAAAAGCAAGGGTAAAGGTTTTCAAGGCGTTGTAAAAAGACATGGATTTAAAGGCAGTTCTGCAACTCACGGGACAAAAGATCAATTGAGAACATCAGGATCAATCGGTTATACAGGAATTCAGCGGGTAGTAAAAGGCAAAAAAATGGCAGGAAGAATGGGGCAAGGGCAGATAACATTGAAAAAAGTTAAAGTGATAAAAGTTATCCCGGAAAAGAACCTTTTATATTTGAAAGGAGCCATTCCAGGAAGAAGAAACTCTTTGTTAAAAATTAGAGGTTAATTAATAGATTAAGATGAAAGCGCCAGTTTATAATTTAGAAGGCAAGTTAAAAGGAGATATTGAATTATCTTCGGATGTTTTCAATAGTGAGTTTGATAATGATCTCGTCTATCTGGTATATAAAAATTTATTAAGCACTCAACGAAAGCCCTTAGCTTTTACTAAAGATCGGTCAGAAGTCAGGGGCGGTGGTAGAAAGCCTTGGGTTCAAAAAGGAACCGGCCGAGCGCGCCATGGTTCTATTCGGTCTCCTCTTTGGAAAGGCGGCGGCGTAACTTTCGGCCCCAGAACTAAAGATGAAAATTTGAAGAAAAAAATAAATAAGAAAGTAAAGCAGAAAGCAGTAAAAATGGTTTTATCTCAAAAATTAAAGGAAGGAGAATTGAAAGTTATTGAAGAATTTAAATTAGAAAAACCAAAAACAAATTTAGTGGATAATCTTTGTAAAAATGTTTTTGAGAAAAAGAAAAAAATGCCCAGTGTCTTATTTATAGTTGAAGCGAAAGAAAAAGAGTTGTCTCGGTCGGCGAAGAATCTTCCCTATTTGAAAGTTATCAATAGCGAGAACATTAATCTCATCGACCTTCTGAACTATAAATATGTATTGCTCTCAGAAAAAAGCCTTTCTGCGTTAGAACGAAAAAGCAACTCTCTATAAAAAATATTAATTCAAATGAGTATTCTAGATATTTTTCAAAAAAAACAAAAAGAAGAATCCCCGGTAAAATCAAAATCAAAAGGAGAGATAAAAAAACCATCCTCTGTTTTTGTTTCGGGAAAAACTCCGGCGGCTAAAAAAGCTAGCGAAGTCGAAGGGGCAAAGAAAGTAGAGGAAAAGAAAACCGTTGTTTCAAAAAGCGCTTCTTCGCTTTCCTCAAGGAGTGCTATTAAAGAGAAAAACCTATTAATTAAGCCGTATTTTAGTGAAAAATTCAGTCTTTTGGGAGAAAAGAACAACAAATATATTTTTGAAGTTCATCCTCGGGCTACAAAAAATGAAGTAAAGAAACTTTTAGAAAATATTTATAATGTGGAAGTATTAAAAATAAATGTTTTTGGCGCTTCTCAGAAAAATAAAAGATGGAAAAATAAAAAAAGCATTTTGAAAGGTAATAAAAAAATGCTCGTGACTTTACGAGAAGGGCAAAAAATAGAATTAGGAATATGATTAAAAAGTATAGGCCAACAACACCAGCGAGACGCCATTATACAGTAAGCGATTATTCAGTTTTAACAACTGACAAACCCTTGAAGAAATTAACTGTCTCGCGAAAAAAAAGTTTAGGCAGATCAAAAGGAAAGATAACTGTTCGGCATAAAGGCGGCGGTAATAAAAAGTTTTACCGCAGTATTTCTTTTGGCGAAGAAAAGAAAGGTGTTCCCGGTTTAGTCAAAACTATTGAATATGATCCTAATCGCTCCTCTTTTATTTCTTTGATATCCTATAAAGATGGAGATTGGGGCTATATCTTAGCTCCTCAGGGATTAAAAGTTGGCCACCAAATTATTTGCGACGAGAAAGCTCCTTTAAAAAAAGGAAACAGGATGATGCTTAAAAATATTCCGGTTGGCGCTTCTGTCTATAATATTGAAGTAAAAGCAGGCGCTGGAGGAAAATTGGCAAAATCTGCTGGATCTGCTGCGCAGATTGTTGCCCAAGACGGTAAATACACTCATTTAAAGATGCCTTCTTCTGAAATCAGAACTATCCCAAATATTTATTATGCATCATTAGGACAGCTTTCTAATATTGAGCATAAAATGATAAGCATTGGCAAAGCCGGACGCTCTCGTTATCTGGGAAAAAGACCAAAAGTTAGAGGTTCAGCTATGAATCCAGTGGATCATCCTTATGGAGGCGGAGAGGGGAGAACTAAAAGAGGCACTAAAAGGCCAAAAAGTATTTATGGTAAAGTGACCGGAGGGAAGAAAACTAGAAAAAAGAAAAGATACTCTGATAAATTTATTGTGGAAAAACGAAAGAAGAAGCATAGATGATTATAAGGTTCGGAGAGTTGTTTCAAAAACACGCTAATCGCTATTGTTTTTTCAACAACATCTCCTCACCTTAATTACTTATTTAAAAATTTAAAATTAAAAATTAAAAATTATTTTTCACTATTATGTCACGTTCACTCAAAAAAGGTCCTTATGTTGATCCGAAATTATTAAAAAAAGTTTCCAAGATGAAGGTTGGGGATAAAACTCCTATCAAAACTTGGTCGCGGGATTCAACTATTACGCCGGAAATGATTGGTTATGTTTTTATGGTCCATAATGGTAAAATTTTTGTGGGAGTTGAGATAAGAGAAGAAATGGTAGGCCATCGTCTTGGGGAATTCGCTCCCACCCGTAAATTTATTAAACATGGAGGCAGAATGCAGCGGGAATTAGAAATGAAAACAAGGGTTCCAGATAAAGAAGGAGGAGCACCGGCCGAGAAAACTCAACTTGAGAAAAAATAAATTTAAATTTATAATCAAGTATGGAAGTAAAAGCTTCTTTAAAATATTTAAGAATCAGCCCCCGGAAAACCCGGTTGGTTGTCAATTTAATAAAGGGTTTGCCGGTTAAAGATGCTGAAGCGCAGTTAAGAGGTCTCTCCAAAAGAAGTAGTCAGCCTGTTTTGAAATTATTAAAATCAGCGGTTGCTAACGCGGAAAATAATTTTCAGCTGGATAAAAATAATCTTTATATTAAAACGGCAAGAGTTGATGAAGGGCCGACTTTAAAAAGATGGCGAGCTCGAGCTCGAGGATCTGCTTTTCCTATTAAAAAAAGAACCTCTCATATTTTTATTATTCTTGATGAAAAACAGAAAAAATCGCAGCCGATTTTGAAACCAAAGGCAAAAATAATAGAAAAACCGGCGAAAGAGATTAAAGAAAAGGAAAAAAGTAAAAAAGTTCCAAAATTAAAAAAGTCGCGTTTTACAGAGGCAGAAGCAGGGCAAACGATGAAAACATCAATAAAAGAACCTGTTTTGAAGAAAAAAGTATTCCGCCGCAAAGCAATATAAAGGGCTTTGCCTATATATAAAGGTAAGTTGAAAGCGAATTATGGGTAAAAAAATTAATCCAAAATCTCAAAGATTAGGATTGAATAAAGGATGGGAATCCCGATGGCTTAATTTTAAAAAAACTCCAAAATTTTTGGAGGAAGATTATAAAATTCGCCGGTTTATTTTAAAAAAATCAAAAGATTGCCGAATAGAGAGCATCAATATAGAGAGAAAAGCAAAAGATATCAAAATTATTATTCGCACCGCTCGTCCCGGCATTCTAATTGGTCGCCAAGGGCAGGGAATAGAAGCGCTTCAGAAAGGGCTAAAGAAAATTCTGAATACTGATTTAAATATTAATATTTCTGTGGAAGAGGTGAAAAACCCGGAAATTTCCGCTAAAATAGTGGCGCAAGGCATAGCAGAAGATATAGAAAAAAGGATTTCCTATAGGCGAGTTTTAAAACAGCATTTAAATAAAATCATTCAGCATAAAAAAGTTTTAGGTGTTAAAATTTTGGTCTCTGGAAGATTAGACGGTATAGAAATAGCCCGTGATGAATGGCTAAAAAGAGGAAAACTACCTTTATCTACTTTAAGAGCAGATATTGATTATGGAAGCGCTGAAGCTCATTGCACTTATGGAACCGTCGGCATAAAGGTTTGGATTTACAAAGGAGAAAAATTCTCGTTTTTGGAAAATAATGAATAAAATTTAGTTAGTATGTTATTACCTAAAAAAGTCAAACATAGAAAAATGCAAAAAGGGCGAAATAGATTTCGTCAAATGGATACTCGTGGAAGTACTATTTGTTTTGGCAGTTTCGGTTTGAAAGCGTTAGAAGAATTTTGGCTTTCCTCTCAGCAAATAGAAGCGGCGCGCAGAGCAATCGCCA
>CAZJVL010000010.1:0-12160 GCA_964549875.1 uncultured Candidatus Saccharibacteria bacterium | reverse complement strand
TTTCGGGGAGAACCAGCTATTCCCAGGCTCGATTAGCTTTTCACTTCTTACCACAACTCATCCCAGAGTATTGCACGGCTCACGGGTTCGGACCTCTTCTCGTATTTCTACGAGATTCATCCTGGTCATGGTAAGCTCGCCTGGCTTCGGGTCTTAAATCTACTACCTCTCAATTAATCTCTTCACTGACTAAAATAATCAGCAAAGAGAAAAATTGATAATGCGCTATTCACGCTCGGTTTCCCTATGACTACCCCCGCCCTTTTGGCGCTAATAACATACATTTACCATTTTTAGTTGGCATTATATGACTAGTAAGCCAAAAGGGCGGGGTTAATCTAGGCAGTAGAAATAAACTCGTCGGCTCATTCTTCAATAGGCACACCGTCGCACCTCGCTACCGCTCGGTGCTCCCAAATCCTAAATCCTAATTTCTAAATCCTAAAGCCTTAGAATTTTGGGTTTTTGAATTCCAAGTTTGTTTAGAATTTAGAGTTTTAAATTTAGAGTTTGCGAGGAACACGGAGCGACAGCGAAGTGTTCCGATTGCTTGTAGGCAAAATGGTTTCAGGTTCTATTTCACTCCCCTCACCGGGGTTCTTTTAACCTTTCCCTCACGGTACTTGTTCACTATCGATCACAGTAAGTATTTAGTCTTTCCGGAGTAGTTCCGGATCCTTTCCTCCAGGTTTTCTGTTCCTGAGGTATTCAAGAGAAAATACATAAATTTTATAATAATTTTCACTTACGGGACTTTCACCCTCTTTGGTTTACCTTTCCAGATAATTCAATTAACTATTATTAGAATTTTGAAAACCGAAGTTTTCGCGTATTTTTCTTATAACCCCCATTAAAATTTTGCAAGCAAAATTAAAATAGGTTTAGACTTTTCCTCTTTCGCTCGCCGCTACTCAAGGAATCACAAACGCATTTAACTACTATTGAGTACTAAACAACAGTAGTTAAATGCACTTTCTTGTTTTCTTTTCCTCTGGGTACTGAGATGTTTCACTTCCCCAGGTACGCTCCATATTGTTTAACAATATGGCAACATTGTTTTACAATGTTAGGTTGCCCCATTCGGAGACCTCCGGATCAAAGGTTACTACACACCTCCCCGAAGATTATCGCAGTTACGCCGCGTCCTTCATCGCCTTACTGTGTCAAGGCATCCACCATCTGCCCTTATTACAACTTTCCCATCTTTAGTGAAAAGACAAACTAAAGATGAAATACTCTATTAAATTGTCTTCAATCCAATAGAGCGAAATTGTCAAAGAACTTTCCGAGCTTTCCAACAGAATTTCTTAGATTAAAAAAGCCACCCAGAAGTGGTGGCCGTCCTCAAAAAAGATAGATTGCCTATCCACTCCTTTTTTCTTTGTGTTTTTCTACGATAATCATCATATTCACCTGGCTTTTATTATATTAAATATTTTGCAAAAGTCAAGTCCCTTGAAAGTCAAGAAGATTTTCTATAGTAATCATCAAAATTTTAATCCTTAGCTCTTTACTTAATTGTAAAAAATTGTTAAAAAAGAACAAACCCCGCCCTTTCAATAAAAGAGCGGGGTTGTGTTTTATATCTTCTTTTTCACCTTCTCTAATCGTTTTTACTTTGTGTCTTCTATATCTTTTTTAAACTTTCCCAACAGATCCTGAGCAAATTCTTTACCGCCCAAACCAAAAGCTAAACCTCCGGCAAGAGCTAACATTGCAATAATTCCGGTAAACAAAGTGTTAACTATATAAGAGGCCACTTTTAATTGGGACAAAGCGGCAATAATACCAAAAATAAAGAATACCCAGCGGGAAATAGCGGCTAGGAAATTTTGGTATTTTAAACCAGCTCCAGCCACTGAAGCTCGAACAAACTTAGCAAAATATTCACCCAAGACAATAGCCGCCAAGAGAATTAAAATAGCCACAAGAACATTAGGCAAATACTTCACTATGCTAGCAATGAAATCACCGACAGCAACCAAGCCCCAGATATTGCAAGCAGCCACTAGAAAAGAAAGTAGAATTAACCACTTAGTAATCTGGCCAAGAAAATATCCGGAATCTAAATGAATTCCTGCCTTATCAGTAAATTCTTTAAAACCAATTTTCTCCAAAAGAGGGTCTATTTTTAAAAGATCAATCAGTTTTTCAACTAATTGAGCTATCCCATTGCCAATGATTAGTCCAACCAAAAAAACTATCAACCCTCCCAAGAGAGTAGGCAAGAAAACAATGAAAGCGTTCCATAATTCAACCAGAGCGCCAGAACTTGCCTGAATCATAGTATCAAACATATTTTTATAACTTTACATTTTAGATTTTTTACCCGCCTAACTTTTTTAGAAAATTTTGGCGGATGTATCGACCTTTTTAATTCACCTTTATATTATACAAAACTTATCTCAGTCAAGCAAGAAGAATAGACGCTTTAATATTTTTTCTATAAGCTAAGCCAGCCTCCGTCAACCACTATGATCTGGCCAGTAATGTATTCGCTGTCATCACTTGCCAAAAAAGCAACAGCATTTGCAATATCCTCTGGTCTCCCTATTCTTCCATAAGGGATTTTTCCAAGAAGTATGGCCTTTGTTTTTTCGTCTTCCAGCAAATTTTTGGTCATCGCCGTTTCTATTATCCCCGGGGCAACGGCATTAACATTAATTTTGTAGTTGCCAAGCTCTGATGCCAATTCCTTTGTCATACTCACCAACGCTCCCTTTGCCGCGCAGTAAATACTTGACAATTCAAAACCAACAAAACCAGCCACACTTACTATGTTAATAATTTTTCCATAATTGCGCTGTTTCATTTCTGGAAGAACGTATTTAGTGCAAAGAATTGCTCCTCTCAAATTTACCGCCAAGATTTTATCTATCTCTGAAGCGTCCATTTTATCCAATTCTTTCTGAAAAAAAATTCCTGCATTGTTAACGAGAATGTCAATCTTCCCGAATTTTTCTTTTACTTTTCTGACGGCCTCTATTATTTCCTTTTCACTGGTTACATCTAATTTTAGAGCTAATCCTTCTCCGCCAATTTCCTTAATCTCTTTTACTACTTTCTCACAATCTTTTTGATCAAGGTCGCCGATGGCAACCTTTGCTCCGTCGCTTGCCAACTTTAATGCTATGGCTTTACCAATACCTCTCCTTGCTCCAGTGACCAAAGCAATTTTATCAGTTAAATCATATTTATTCATTGTTTTTTTTCTTTAGTTAGAATAAGATTGAATTTATATCTAATTACAAGCAAGCGAGGCGGCTAACTATCTGTATTCTGTATACTGTATTCTATCTGCCGATTTCGCTGGCGAACCAATGATTTTAGAACTCTAAGAATATTATACAAAAATAAAAAACGGGGCGCAATGTTTTCTTTTCGCCCCGTTTTGATATTTTAATGTATGTATCTAATAACGAAAATTAATATTAATCGAATAGTCAGAGCTCTCAAATCTTTCTTTGGCAAATTCTGCGACTTGATAAGGAGGAAAGGGCTTGCAACTGAAAACATCAAGATAAATAGCTCGGGAGGCATTAGCAAAGTGGGCAGAAATCAAAGAAGTTTCTATTAATTGGGTCATTGAAAAACCAGCCACTCTTTCTTCGGTTCCAAAGTTAACAACAGTCGTTTCCCCAAATCTTTTCATCTCAATTAATTCACATAAATCTTTGACAAATTGCTTGATATATTCAGCATCAATCATTTTATTTTTATTACAGTTTTTTAAATCAATTGAAACTGTTAACCCCCATGGTTTTTTATTGCGATACTCCTCTAAATAAAAAGTATCCTTTTGTTTTATTTCTTCTTTAGTCATATTTTTATGATATTAAATTAAGATGCTTTTAATTATAATAAAACAACATCCAAAAGTCAAAAGTCAAAGTCAAAGAAAAGTAATCAATCAATTTTCAATCAATTTTAATTTCAATCAATTTTAAAATGATCAAATTTTCAATAAAATTGTTTCCCTTTCTCGCAATTATCGAGGTTCAACCTCAATAGAAACATTGAGGGACGAGGAAAAAACAAATCGTCTAATGTGGACCCGATCGGATTTGAACCGACAACCTCCTGTATGCAACACAGGCGCTCTGCCAATTAAGCTACGGGCCCGTTATTCTGTATTCTGTATTCTGTATTCTGTATTCTGTACTTGAATATAGTTATAGTGGGCACACCAGGGATCGAACCTGGGACCTCTATCTTATCAGGATAGCGTTCTACCACTGAACTATGTGCCCAAAATTTTAATTTTCTTGTTCTTGTTCCTGAGAAAACAATTTTTCTGCTCCAGTGATATTAAAATGCAAGGTAGGTTTTTGTTCGGGAATTGTTTTTAATACCAAATTAATATTTTTAATCAAAAAAGTCAAACTCAAAAAAATTAAAACTCCGCTAATAAAAAGAATTGTCAAACTCCCTCCTAAAAAATAGACGTCTTTTTTGGGTTTTTTCTTAAAAAAATTTTTAGACATTTATTTTAATCAATTTATTTTAATCATTAACGAAGATAAATTCTTCCTAAAATTTTAACATCAAAAAATACATTATTGTCTTCGTCTCTGTTTTGAGTAAATTCTATTTGCTCAAGACGAATGAGGTAATTTAGATTTTGAAATTCTTCCAGCCAATTAAGAACTGATGTTTTTCCTCCTGAAAGAACTAAATTAAAACTATAACTTTGAGGCTCTTGATCTGTGGCTTCATTTAACACTCCAAATCTAAAACTAATATTTAAATTATTTTTCCTAGCTAAATCTTGAAGGACCTGCTCCAATTTTACCATCTCACTTTCTGTAGGCAAGGCCTTTTCTAACTGGTCAAGGTATGCTAAAGAAAGCGATTGTTCCTTTTCTAATTCATAAATTTTGTTTAGAATATCGCCGCGAGCGGCTAATTCTTTTTGATAATTCTCTATTTTTTCCACTCTTTTTAAAATATCAGCGCGAAAATAATAAAACAAACCTCCTAAAATTAATAGGATAGCCAGAGAAATGACCAAAGATTCTGTTAATCTCTTTTTAAAATCTATCATTGGTTTTTATTATATCTTATTGTTTTGAAGAAAACAAATAATAAAAATGTGTGGGGGCTTGCCCCCACACCAAACCGAAGGTCTCGAAACTAGTATTTAAAACAAATAAATGTTAAATAATGTGAATAACGGTTATGGTGTGGGGGCTTGCCAAATGAAAAAATTTCATTAATATATTATATAATAGGATTTTTAATTTTTTAATTCTACTTATGCCCCACCCAGAAGATAAAATTTATTTAAACGCTCTTAATGTCCTTTTTGCTAACAATTTTTCAACGTTATTTTCTTTACTCTCTACTGAAAAATCAGCAAAGCAAATTTGGGATAGTTTAAGTTCTCCTCAGAGAAGGAACATTGACCCTTTAATAGAATGGCGGCGATTAAAAGAAAACAAGATTGATTTTATTTTGAAGGCGGACAAAGAATATCCCAAATTATTAAAAGAAATTTCTTATGCTCCTTTCGGCCTTTATGTCAAAGGTAAAGTTCCTAATGAAATGCCAGCCATCGCTGTTGTCGGCACTCGCAAAGTAAGCTCTTATGGGAAACTGGTGACTGAAAAATTGGTTCAAGAATTAGTTCAATACAATTTTACCATTATAAGCGGCTTGGCTTACGGAGTTGACAGTATTGCTCATCAAACCGTTTTGGAAAACAGGGGACAAACAATTGCCGTGCTTGGATCTGGCATTAATAATATTTTTCCTTCAATTAATAAAAAATTAGCCCAAGAAATAACCAAAGATGGCGCTTTAATTTCAGAATATTCTTCGCAAGCCCCTGCTTTAAAGCAGTATTTCCCTTGGCGCAACAGAATAATCAGCGGGCTTTGTTTGGCAACAATTGTTATTGAAGCCCCGGAAAAAAGCGGCGCTTTAATTACAGCGAGATTTGCTTTGGACCAAGATAGAGAGGTATTTGCTATTCCCGGCTCTATTTTTAGCAAAAATTCTATTGGCCCTCATAATCTAATTAAACAAGGGGCGAAATTAGTTTCTCAAGTTGAGGATATTTTGGAAGAATTAAATATCCAATACTCTTTACCAATAATAAAAGATGTTCCTGATTTGAAATTTGATAGCAAGGAAGAAGAGAAAATTTATCAGCTTCTTTCTAAAGCAAATCCGCTTCCTATTGACAAAATTATAGAAAGTTCTAATCTTTCTCCAAAAGAGGTTTTAGCTATTCTTAGCTTTTTAGAACTCAAAGGTTTTATTAAAAATATAGACGGAAGTAATTATGTTAAGCAAATTTAAAATTTAAAAATCAAAATGCAAAATGACAAATCAAAATTCAAAATTTTAAATTTTAGTATGTAATTTTTAATTTTTATTTTTTATTTTTGATATTTCTATGAATTTAGTTATCGTCGAATCGCCGGCAAAAGCAAAAACAATTTCTAATTTTTTGGGCAAAAATTTTAAAGTTACTGCCAGCTATGGCCATGTGCGCGATCTGCCTAAATCCAAACTGGGCATTGATATTGAAAACAATTTTACTCCTCAATATATCATCCCAGTGAAAGCCCGAAAAAGAGTAAATGAGCTTAAAAAGCTTGCTCTTAAAAGTGACAAGATAATTTTGAGTACTGATGCCGACAGAGAAGGAGAGGCCATCGCTTGGCACATCGCCCAGATTTTAAACCCAAGCGAAACTGAAAATCAAAACATTACCCTGAGTAAAGCCAAAGAATCAAAAAGCAAAAAGATTGAACGGATTGTTTTCCACGAAATTACCAAACCGGCTATAGAAAATGCCATAAAGAATCCTCAGGATATTAACTTAAATTTAGTAAACGCCCAACAAGCCAGAAGGATATTAGATCGCTTAGTCGGTTATGAATTATCCCCCTTTTTATGGAAAAAAGTGTTTCGGGGTTTATCTGCCGGGAGAGTTCAGTCGCCTGCTTTAAGGCTGATAGTTGAAAGGGAAAAGGAAAGAGAATCTTTCAAAGAAGAAAAATACTACACAATCGTCGCTTCGCTTATCAAAACCAAAAATCAAAATGCAAAAGCTTGTCCTGAGCAAAGCCGAAGGACCAAAATCATTGAAGCTCTGTTATATAAAATTAATGACAAACCTCTGCCAAAACCGGGCATTAAATCCATAGAAGAAGTAGATAAAATTAAAAAAGATTTAGATAAAAAAGACGCTTCTGTTTTAGACATTTCAACAAAAAAAGTAAATCGTCATCCGGCTGCTCCGTTTACCACCAGCACTTTACAACAAGCATCATGGCAATTATTTCATTTTCCTGCCAAGAAAACAATGTATTTGGCGCAATCGCTTTATGAAGGAAAGGATTTAGGAAATGGACCTGTTGGCTTAATTACGTATATGAGAACAGATTCCACAAATATCTCACCTTTAGCCCTTAAAGCAGCGCGTGATTTTTTAAAAACAAATTTAGGAAAAGAATATATTCTTTCTCAACCGCGAATCTTCAAAAAACGCTCTCTTTTGGCTCAAGAAGCGCATGAGGCCATTCGTCCTACTGACCCATTTTCTAGCCCGGAAAAAATAAAAAAATATTTAACAAAAGATGAATTATCTTTATATTCTCTTATCTGGGCAAGGTTTTTAGCCAGCCAAATGCCTCCTGCAATTTTAGAAAAAACTTCTGTTTGCATACAAGCTCAAGGAAAACAAGATAAATATCTCTTCCAGAGTAATTTTTATCATTTAGATTTTGATGGTTTTTTCCGCATCTATCCTTATTCAAAGCCATCTCATCTTCAGGAAGCGCCATCTTTAAAAAATCAAGAGAAATTAAAAATTGAAAAAATTAGCTCAGAAGAGCACCTCAGCCAACCTCTACCTCGTTATAATGACGCCTCTTTAGTGAAAACTTTGGAAAGCTTTGGCATTGGCCGCCCCTCAACTTATGCGCCTATCATCTCTGTCTTACAAGAGAGGGCTTATATTAATAGAGATAAAAACAAATCTTTTGTGCCAACAGAAATCGGGATTTTGATCAACGATGTCCTGACAAAACATTTTCCTAATATCGTTGATTACGAATTTACATCAAAGATTGAGGAAAAATTGGATAAAATCGCCGAAGGAAAACTGGAATGGACGCAGGTAATTAAAGAATTTTACGAACCTTTTAAGGAGAACTTAGAAAAAAAATATGAAACAGTATCTAAAGAAGAAATTGCTCCGGCGATTGAGACCGAAGAAAAATGCCCAAAATGCGGAGGAAAATTAATGATAAAATTAGGCCGCTTCGGCAAATTTCTTGCTTGCGCTAATTGGCCTCAATGTAATTTCACAAAATCTATTAACGACGAGGACACCATAAAATGCCCCCAATGCGGCGAAGGAGATATTGTCAAAAAAAGAAATAAAAAAGGCCAAATGTTTTATGCCTGTTCGCGCTGGCCTCAATGTGATTTTTCCTCTTCTTATAAACCCACTGGAGAAAAATGCCCTCTCTGCGAAAAAGCCCTTGTTGAAACCAAAACTAAAATTAAATGTTCTAATCGTCACTGCGATTATGAAAAATTTAAAGAAGCAAATAATTCAAACTCTTGATGGTTCTTTGAGCCCAAAGGAAATAAATTTATTGGAAAAGGCCTTTGATTTCGCCGAGCAATACCACTCAGAACAAAAAAGGCAATCTGGAGAACCTTTTATTAATCACCCTCTAAGGGTGGCCTTAACTATCAGCCAGATGAAATTAGGAATAAATGCCGTTATCGCCGGCGTCCTTCATGATATCGTGGAAGATTGCAATGTTCCAATTTCAAAAATCAGATCAGAATTTAATGAAGAAGTGGCTTTTTTAGTCAGCGGCTTAACTAAGGTTAATAAAATTAAATACAAAGGAAAAGAAGAAGATGGCATTATTGAAAAAGAAAATTTTAGAAATATGATTTTGGCAATGGCTAAAGATTTAAGAATTATTATTATTAAATTAGCCGACCGCTTGGATAATATGAAAACATTATGGTCTTTAGATCCTCAAACACAAACCAAAAAAGCCGTTGAGACCTTAGAAATTCTTGCTCCTCTGGCCTATCGTTTAGGGATGACAGATATTGCTTCTCAATTAGAGGACTTGGCTTTCCCCTATGTTTTTCCAAAAGAATATAAATTGACGCGGAAGATATTGGGCAAAAGGAGAGAAGAACAAAAGGCCTATCTTAATAAATTAGTGCCTCTGACAAGAAAGAAATTACAGGAAAATAATTTAAACCCAAAAGAAATAAAATTTCGCACCAAGCATTTGTACAGTGTTTGGCGGAAACTTCAAAAAGAGGAAATGGATATTAAAAGAATCACTGATTTAGTGGCAATGAGGATAATTATGAATAGCGTTGGAGAATGTTACGCCGCTTTAGGATTGATTCATCAGATGTGGAAACCAGTTCCCGGGCGTTTCAAAGATTATATTGCTCTCCCAAAACCTAATGGCTATCAAAGCCTTCACACCACAGTTTTTGCCGAAGATGGCCGCATTGTGGAAATTCAAATCAGGACTTCTCAAATGGATGAAGAAGCCGAGGGAGGAATTGCCGCCCATTGGATTTATAGTTCTTTGAAAGAAACCGATAATTATGCAAAAAGGAAAAAATTTTCTCTACCTAAAAATTTTTATTGGATTAATCAGTTAAGAGAATGGCAAAAAACTTTCTATAAGTCCGAAGATTTTCTAAACGCTTTAAAAGTTGATTTTTTTAAAGATAGAATTTTTGTCCTCACGCCAAAAGGAGATATTATTGACCTTCCAGACGGAGCGACACCTATTGATTTTGCCTATCAAATTCATACAGAGATAGGCAATCAAGCTATAAGAGCTCTCGTGAACGGAAAATTAGTCCCTCTGAATTATAAATTACAGTCCGGCCAAGTGGTGGAAATTATCACCAAAAAAGGAAAACACCCTTCTTCTTCTTGGTTGGAATTTGTAAAAATGAACGAAACTCGCAAAATAATCCAAGATGCTTTAAAGAGGAAAAATTCTATTTAAGATTTTATTTAAATCTTCACGAGAAAAAAATTTTATCTCAATTGCTCCTTGTTCTCCTTTCTTTTTAATAAAAACCGGCGTTTGAAAGAGGTCTTCCAATTTTTCTTTTAATTCTAAATCTGCAGGATCCAAAGAGATATTGCGCCTTCTCAAGGAAGGTTCTTGTTTTTGATCTAAACGCAAATAGTGCTGCGCTAATTCTAATGACTCGCGGCCTGAAAGATTCCGCGCTAAAATTTCTCTCAAGAAAATCCTTCTTTTCTCCGAGTTGTTAAATAAAAGAATTGCCCGGGCATGACCCTCGTTGATTCTTCCCTGCTCTAAGGCATTTTGAGCTTCAGTTGATAATTGAAGCAAACGCAAACTATTGGCAATTGATTCTCGGCTTTTTCCCACTCTTTCCGCCAAAGATTCCTGGGTTAACCCAAATTCGTCTATCAACCGGGCAAAAGCTCTGGCTTTGGAAATTGGGGTTAAATCTTCACGTTGAATATTTTCTATTAAAGCTAATTCTAATTTTTTTTGTTCTTCAAGGGGTTTTCTGATAATTACTGGGACTGTTGGCAATCCCAGCATTTTTGCCGCCATCAATCTTCTTTCCCCGGACACCAATTCATACTCAACTTCGCTTCCGGTTGCTATTTCTTTTTCTGTTCTGACAACGATTAAGGGCTCTAAAATACCATATTCCCGAATAGAGTCAGCTAATTCTTTAATTGTTTCTTCAGAAAAAACCTTTCGTGGTTGTTGGGAATTAGGTTTTATTTTTTCCACTTCAATATAAAAAACTTTCTCTTCCAACAGCGGTTTTGCTGCCCGCGCGGTCCTATCTTGAGAATCTAAAACACTTTCGGTTTTGTCAGAACCTTCAACAGAAAACGAAGATTGAAAATCCTCTTGAAAATCTTTTTTAATTCCGTTTAAAGGCGATGCTATTTCTTGAGGAAAATTATTAAAGGTGTTATTAATTTTTTCGCTAATTTTTTCTTCTAAAGCATCATCGGTTACTTCTTCAAAATTTTCATTTCTCAATAAACCATCATCTGGCTGATTAGAAAAATTACTCTTTGGCGGCACTAAAGCGTTAATCCCTTTTCCTAAAAAATTTTGTTCATCCATGGTTCAAAAAAATAAAAAATAAAATATCAAAAATAAAAAATACAAATTAAAATTCAAAAAACTTTTAATTAACTAAACCGTCCATTTCCGTCAACAGCCTATTGGTTGTTAGTTTCTTCAAGTTTTTTAATTAGTTCTTGGGCTAATTGGCGATAAGCGCGAGCGCCCTCAGAATAAGGATTGTATTGGATAATTGGTTTGCCAAAACTGGGCGCCTCGGCTAAACTAACATTTCTTGGAATCTCCACATCAAAAACATATCCCGGAAAATTCCGACGAATATGCTTGGCAACCATTCTATCTAATCTATTCCTTTTATCATATAAAGTCAAAACTGCCCCTAATATTTTTAAATTTTTTTCTAAATTTCTCCTTATTAAATCTATTGTAGTGATAAGTTGAGCTAATCCTTCTAAGGCATAGTATTCTGTCTGGATGGGAATTAAAACTTGATCAGCCGCCACTAAACCATTAATGGTCAAAATACCCAATGATGGCGGCAGGTCTATTAAGATATAATCATAAGCTGGCCTTAATGACGACAAAATTTGAGCTAACCTAAACTCTTTATTTTCAAAATGATTCAATTCTACTTGCGCTCCTATTAAATCAGGACAAGCAGGCAAAAGATGCAAACCAAGAACAGATGTTTTATAAATTATCTCTTCTGGCGGGCTATTGGAAATTAAAACGTTATAAACCGTCTTTGATAACTTTTTGTAATCAAACCCTAAACCCGAGGTAGTGTTGGCTTGGGCGTCAAAATCAACTATTAATGTTCTTTTTCCAAAACCAGCCAAATAAGCACCTAAATTAACAGTAGTACTTGTTTTACCTACTCCGCCTTTCTGATTACAAATGGCAATGATTTCTGACATAAATCTTAGAACCTGAAACCTTAAACATTAAACTTTTGAAGTTTTGAACTTTTGAACTTTTGAACTTTTAAACTTATCTCCATTATACAATAAATTTCCATAAATTTCTACTGTATTTCTATTGTATTTCTATTGTATTTC